>NZ_JAVJTO010000052.1:0-57678 GCF_040220235.1 Coleofasciculus sp. B1-GNL1-01 | reverse complement strand
CGTACTAGGATGATTCGTCACGTAGATGGTTATTCCTACTCACCACTCAAGTATGTCACGAAGGCGGATAAATCCGCAATGTCGCTTTTCCTCCCCGGCTTTGAAAGACCGGGGCTACCAAGCTCCTGTAGTTTACGTGTGTAGGGGCGGGTTTCACTATTATCCTTTCTAGACCGCACCTAAATGTGACTAAACCCGCCCCTAAGCTGTAATGCATTTAATTTGGGTATTAGTAGCGAGCAAGATGCTCAATATAGCGAGCAAGATGCAAAGCCTGCGGCATGGCTTCGCTTAACGCACTACGGCAAGGATTGCGCCATTATTGATATTAAGGTTTAAATGCCGAACAGCTTACTAATTTTTCTCCCCCAGCTTCCCCAGCTTCCCCAGCTCAACTGTGATAATGATCTTGAATCAGGCGATAGCAGTCGCCTACGGATGTCCGTTCTGCCATAGCTTTAACAAGGGCTTCGTAAGCCTCCCAGTTGTCCTGTAACATTGTTTGGGCTTGCAGCATCGCCCAACGCTGTTTGGTGGTAAATTCACCAACAGGACGTTCAAATAATCTCAACGCCTCTTTTAATTTTTGGCAATCGTCGATTCCGCCTTCCGCTTCACCATAAACCAGGGTTTCTGCCGCAATTCCTGCCATCCAAACGGTACAGAATCGATCCAGAGTCAATCGCATTTCGCCAAGGGCAAGGGGATTCGGTGAGAGTTGCTGAGTATCAAATTGCACGCCACCTAAACCCGGTTGTCCCTGCTTCAAGGCTTCCCAGGCTGTCAGCGTATACCCCCTGATCGGAATCCCCAACAGGTAAGCCACCAGGAAATGACCCGCTTCATGGTGCAGAATGCGATCGCGATAGTCACTGCGCCTCTGGGCTAACCAATCTAATAGTACCGTTGTGCCTTTACCTTGAAAGCTGAGACTGTCTACCGTAACTAATCCTAAAATTCCAAATGTTGCCAAGGCGGGAATTGCTGGCGGAATGTTAAAAATTGGAGTCAGTAGGGCGGAAAGGGTCATGCCAAAGATACCAATGGCAATTACATTGAGAGTGGTTTGCTGCATCATTTGATATAAAAGTGCGTTGTGTTGAGGGTTGATTTTAAATTTTTAACGGTTTGCCATTGACAAAGTAAACTTCTAGTGATATCAGAATATTAGCATTTGAATTAGAACGGATTTGATTGATAGGTTATCGGTGACAAGCTAAAGAAAGTCTTTACAATTATGATATTGGACTTTTGAGTCACCGATTTAATAAAGAATCAATTAATTTGATAAGTTTTTCCACAGCTTGCTGGTGTTCGAGCAAATTGTCCCTAAGCCAACGTAACTCTTCAGGAGTAGGAGATGCAGCATCGGATTCACATAACAATTTTGCCGCGTCAACCAGAGTCGCAGAATCCATTAACGTCCAACCCTTCTGAGTTTGGGCATTCCGGCGCAGCTTTTCCTCTATCCTAGTATGAGCAACACGCCAGTCCTCTTCGGGAATAGCGCTACGCGCTAGGCAATGGGCAATGGGCAATAGGCAATGGGCTTTCTTGGAAGAAAAACCCTGACTCATCAAGGGATTGAGCGATTTAAATTTTTCTTCTTTTGTCCTAACGTAGATGCGTAGTGCTATATAGCAGCTACCTTGGCAGGTTAGAACATTCTTTACTGTTCCCCGTTCCTTCCTGTTCCCTCTTGGGATAAAAACCCATACAAAATAGCGAGCGAGACGCTCGCATTACAACAACCTTTCCCCGTTCTCTATTCCCGGTTCTCTATTTCCCGTTCTTTATTCTCTGTTCCCTGTTCTTGGGTACTAGAGTCATCCTCTGGTTCTGAGGGAGAAGGAGACGGTTCCAAATCAGGACGATCCAAATTTTGGGCTTTGTAGAAGGTTTCTAAACTATCTGGATCTCCGACAAAGCGCCAGTGCCATGGTTCATAACTCACACCTTGGGGATTTCCTTTGGGAAAGGATAACTCAAAGCTATAATACGCGGCATTCTCTTCCAGCCACTTAAACGCCGCCGTATTCTCAAAATTGGTATTCAGATTTGTGGCAGGTGTTCTGCCATCGCCAATATCGACCGCATAACCGGTGTGATGTTCACTGTAACCCGGAGGCGCACTGACTTCAGCCCGTTTTGTCGCGACTTGTCCCCGTTGTGCTTTGATGTCAAAAAACAGATGCTGTTGCTGTTTCTGAGTACGATAGCCAGATATTGCTACTAATACGATGCCATCAGCTTGAGCGGCTGCCTTCATCGCTTTAAATTTCTTCGCCGCTGCTTCCCGGAGTTGAATCCGACCATCTGAGGTAATCGGTTCGAGTTCAGATAGGGGGGCTTCTTCGTAGGGGAGGTGTCCGAGAAGATTATCAACGTCGTTCTCACTCTCACTCTCTTCTGGAGTAGCTGGGGTGGAGGTATCCGTTGTCGTGGGTTGGGGGGAAGCCGTAACCGTTTGAGGGGATTGTGAAGTGGACGAGGATAGGATTAGCGCCAAAACGATCGCGCCGCCTCCTAATACTGCCAGGATAATTAGGAACGGCTGCAACCGCGATCGCTTTCGGGTGTCGGGTGTATCCCTGACGGCTACGGGAATATCCTCCTCTGTTGATTCGGATAGGTTGACGGGTTCTCCTGGAAAATCGGGGGTATTCAAAACTCCACTCCTGAAGGTGCTAATTCTTGAACGGGGAAAGGGGAACCTATTCCAACTGGAAGAAGGTAGCAGTGAACTCTATAGTATAAGTTTTTCCGTTCTGTAATCTGTGCCAATTTCTTTTCTGAGAGACTGACGTATCATCAAAACCGTTGTCTGTTTGATCCTTCTCTAATGCCCAGCCTAGATCCAGAGCGTTTACAACCCTTGTTCCAACTTTACCTCCAGCTAGGGGGTGGTGTGCTACTCGGATGGGTGTTGGGACGGTTAATGCCCCGGTGGATACCAACGTTTATTGGTCAATTTCTATTCTGGATTGGAGTTCCTATCAGTATTATTACGTTTCTGCGGGGTGCAGATCTATCGGGAAAGATTTGGATTGCTCCGATCGCGGCTTGGGTGGCGATTTTGTTGGGTGCAGGATTGGCTTGGTTTTGGATTAAGGGTGGGGGGAACTTTGCCGCGAACAAGGGCTTGACAAATGATACTCCTCATGAATGGAATAAACCGACTCAAGGGAGTTTCTTGCTAGCGTCGATGGTGGGAAATACAGGGTATTTAGGGTTTCCCGTTAATCTAACCTTGTTGGGAAAAAACTATTTTGGTTGGGCGCTATTTTATGACATGCTGGGAACGTTACTGGGCGCTTATGGTTTAGGGGTAGTATTAGCGGCACGTTTTGGTCAGGGTGAGAAGAGTCAGGGGCAGTTAGTGCGATCGCTGGTGATTAATCCGGCGCTGTGGAGTATGGGCATCGGATTGGGGTTGCGTCAGGTTGCATTACCGGGATGGCTGGAGGATGGAATGGAAAAATTTGCCTGGAGTGCGATCGCGCTTTCACTGGTTCTGATTGGTATGCGCTTGAGTCAGTTGGCGTCTTGGCGCAAAGTTAAACAAGCGGGGGTGGGTCTGGGCATTAAAATGTTACTGCTCCCCTTAGTGTTAGGGATAGCGTTATCACAGTTTGGCATAGTTGGTAAGCCGCAGTTAGCGATCGTCCTGCAAATGGCAATGCCGCCAGCCTTTGCCACCTTAGTCATTGCCGAAGTGTATGAACTTGATCGCGAGTTAACCGTGACAGCCCTAGCCGTTGGTTCAACAGGACTGTTACTCACCTTACCCATTTGGCTACTCTTGTTTGGCGCGTAGCTTAGCCTCGTTCCCAGGCGAAGCCTGGGAATGTCCTTGAGGAGGCTTTGCCTGTTAAGTTAAACCGCTGCCATCTGTTGATGTTCAATTTTTGTCCCCAACAATTTCAGAAACTCGGCTAACCAAGCCGGGTGTGCGGGCCAAGCGGGGGCGGTGACTAAATTATCATCAACCATGGCTTCATTAACCGGAATGTTGGTATATAGTCCGCCGGCTGATTTCACATCGGGTCCACAAGCTGGATACGCGGTACAACTTTTTCCTTCTAGCACACCAGCGGCGGCTAAAACCTGCAATCCGTGACAAATAGAGGCGATGGGTTTATTGGCTTGGGCAAAGTGACGGGTTATCTCTAGAACCGTCTCATTTAAGCGGATATATTCCGGGGCGCGTCCACCAGGAATCACCAAGGCATCATAATCGGCGGCGACTACCTCACTGAATGTGGCATTCAAGGCGAAGTTATGACCCGGTTTTTCACTATAGGTTTGATCTCCTTCAAAATCGTGAACGGCTGTTTTTACGCTGTCTCCAGCCTTTTTATCAGGACAAACTGCATGAACAGTATGTCCCACCATTTGCAATGCCTGAAATGGCACCATGACCTCGTAGTCTTCGACGAAATCGCCAACGACCATTAAAATCTTTTTTCCACTCATCGTTGTTTAGTCCTCGATATACATCAACGCGATCGCTTCTAATGATGATTATCCTTAATCCTAGCGTTGAAAAGCCGAAGAGGTGACAAATGAATTCAGTAGACCAAAAAAAATCCTTGTAGTGCGAGTGTCTTGCTGGCTAGTGCAGCGCGGCTTCAAATACTAACCAGTTAACAAGCTCCCTAAAAGCAGCTACATTATGTTCCTCATAGCCTTCTGCCCTGGAGCCTTCGGACTTCTGCCTTCTTGTACTAGCCATTTCCCATTTAAATGCATGACAGCTTAAGCCGCTAAACAGATTTATTGATTAAAAATGTAGAATGTTTAGGGAAAGATTGTTTAGACTTCAACCGTTTAGAAGATTTGTAAAGTTGACTAGAAGGGCGCAAGGGTGATAGTTGGGTGTAGCCCTGTGGTGTTATTTGAGGCTGGAAATAGCTCAGGGTCAGCGGGAACTTGTGTTACGATTAAACTATCTTCTGTCTTTTCAAGCTTGAACGGGAGAAATCCATGAGATTTATTAGCCCCAAGGTTGATTATGCCTTTAAAAAAATATTCGGCTCCGAACAAAGTCAAGCCATTTTAATCAGTTTTCTCAATGCCATCATTTATGACGGCGAGAAGGTGATTCAATCCTTAACGATTGTAAATCCCTATAATCCCGGTCAGGTGATTAGCTTAAAAGAAACCTATTTAGATGTAAAAGCGGTGTTAGCCGATGGCTCGATTGTGATCATAGAGATGCAAATTGCCTCTATGTCAGCATTTAATAAGCGAGTGGCGTATAATCTGGCAAAAGCCTATAGCAACCAGTTGGCAAAAGGAGAAGATTATCCCCTTCTCAATCCGGCAATAGCGGTGACAATCACGGATTTCATATTATTTCAAAATACAGAGAAAATAATCAGTAAGCTTTCCTTTTATGAGGAAGAGGATAAGTTTCCAATTCTCGGAAATGAACTGCGGCTAATTTTTGTAGAATTACCGAAATTCAAGAAAACCCTGTCTGAGGTACATACTTTGGCAGATAAATGGATTTATTTTCTGAAAGAAGCGGCACGTTTAGAGAGTATTCCTGAGAGTTTGGCAGAAGTATCAGAGATAGAATTTGCGTTACAACTGGCGAATCAAGCCAACATGACAGTAGAAGAATTGGACATTGTTGAGCGGCGAGGGATGATGCTGCAAGATGAGAAAGGACGAATTACTTATGCTGAAGAGAAAGGACGACTCACTGAAGCACTTGCCTTAATCATGCGCCAACTTAAAAAGCGTTTTGGAGACATCCCGGCGACGCTCAGCCGCAAAATTGAGGATTTATCTCTTGAAGATTTAGAAAGCTTAGGAGAAGATTTTTTAGACTTCAACAGTTTGGCTGATTTGTCAAGTTGGCTTGAGGAGCGATCGCCGTAGCCGTAGGTTGGGTTAAGGTACGAAACCCAACCAATGCAAACGTTATGAGCCATATCCCTCAAGGAAATGTTGGGTATCGCTGTCGCTCCACCCAACCTACATTGATTCATCGCTTATTCTTGAACCCAAACGGAAACAGAACCGCCGTTACACCGAAATTCTGCCCATCCCCATTCATTGGTATAAATGGGTTCTTTTATATGTTCGGTTAAATCATAGAACTTGGCATTCGGTTTACCCACTTCCATCCACTTGTAACCTGGCACACTATCACTCATAATCACCGCCATGGCTTTCGGATGAGCGTGATCCCCTAAGCGCGTCCAACCAATTGTATTGTAGTGATCAAAGTAATCGTATTGATCCCCATAAGCATACTGTTTCCGAGCATAGAGTAATTTGTCAATAATCCAACGGTGAGAGGGAAGAAAAATCTTGTACCGATTGCCATCTTTGCCGTAATCCTCATATTCTGTACCGTAATAATCGGCATAAAAGACACAAGGATACCCCTCGCGGCGCAATAAAATGATCGCGTAAGCTAAGGGCTTAAACCAGGGTTCTACTGGCGCTTCTAATGACTGTAACGGTTGGGAATCATGGTTTTCTACAAATGTAACCGCATGGGTGGGACGTTGCTGCATCAAAGTGCCATTGAGAATACTCCCCATGTCATAATGTCCACCAGAACGACTGGCGTAATAGAAATTGTAGTGGAGTGGCACATCAAATACCGACATTTTGCCATTAACGGCGTTGATATACCAATGTAAGGTGTCAATATTGTTGTACCAATATTCACCCACCACAAACAAATCTTTGCCCGCATGATACCGCATCTCATCTAACCATTGCGGGAAAAACCAGGATGAAATATGTTTAATCGCATCCAGACGGAAACCATCAGCGCCTGTGGTATCCAGATACCATTTACCCCAACGAGTCACTTCATCGCGCACCTCTTGACTCTGGAAATCCAGATCACATCCCATTAAATAGGCAAAGTTTCCTTTTTCTAATGCCACATAATCATCAAAGACTTTCCCCTCAAAGAGATAAAGCGTATTGGGTTCCTTGGTGTAATCGTCGTAATCAACAGCATCAAAATGCCACCAATGCCATTCAAAATTAGAATACTTGCCCTGACGACCCGGAAACTTAAAATGGGTGTAGGCTTTAATATCCCTTGTCCATCCTTTAGGATGCAGCCGATCATATTCATTAAAGGGAGTAGCGCGGGCAATTTCTGTCCCTTCACCTCCCATGCGATGATTTAAGACAGTATCCCCATAAACTTGTATTCCTGATGCGTGTAAGGCGTTGATTGCGGCTAAATATTGCTCAAGAGTGCCGTATTTAGTGCGAACAGTACCATGTTGATCAAATTCCCCCAGATCATACATATCGTACACGGCGTAGCCGACATCATACGTTCCTCCCATTCCCTTGTAGGCGGGAGGTAGCCATAACGCGGTGAATCCCGCATCGGCTAATTCTTGCGCCTTGGTTTTAACGTCATTCCACAGGATCAGATTGGGATCAATATACCAGTGGAAATATTGCATCATTGTGCCGTTGATTGACATGTGGAACCTCTCTTTTTTTTACAGCGGATAATGGAAGAATTAGTTTTCTCCTGGTTCCCTCCCCTTGGCAAGGGGAGGGTTAGGGAGGGGTTTATCTCAAGGTATTGGAAATTTTTTAGCTTAAGTTGAATGGTTGAAACCCACTCCGACAAAAAACAATCCTTTAGGACACAAACCGAATCACTTCACCCGAACTAGCGGAACCATAACTAACCATGGCTACCTCATTTCCAGCAGAATCAATTAAGGCAATAATACCCGAACTGTTCCCCAATTGCATAGTCGTATAATTAGCTCGCGAAATGGTAAATCGCTTGACTTCCTGCGGTTGCAGCGTGCCACTAATATCTTCTGGACGGTCTAACTTATCTTGCAGTTTCCAACCCGATAAATCAATCGGATTACTGGTGGTATTCTTTAACTCAACCCACTCATTCCCTTCATCACTGCCTTCTGGGTTGGGTTGGGTGGCGAAAATGACCACATCACCATTGTTGTTTGTCACTTCATCAATCGGCTCAACAACAGGTTCATCAGTGTCCGGTGTTTCGCCATCATCCATTGCCAAGAAAATGGGAAAAAAGGAACGAATGAATTCACCACGACTGCCATTGGGATTCGTGCTGCGATACAAGACTAAATTATAGGTAGCGTCATTAATGGTAATCCGGCGCTTGTCCGTAATTTTGCCATGAACACTTTCGTAATAGGCAACCGTTGCCATTGCCATTTCACATTCGGGACTCGGACCAACGAAGAAGCCGCCTTTGGGTTTAAACAGTTTGGCAATTACGTTTCCTTGCATATCAATTACTTTCTTGGTCATCTGCAAGGTGACAACATTGGGATTTTGGGAACCATTCTCTCCTTTTAAGTCATACTTGTAGCCTAAATAATTGACCCGCTGATTCTTTTCATCCAGGTAAAACTTCACCCATGAGTGATAACCGGAAATTTTGCCAAAGTTTTCTTTTTTACTTCCCGAATGGATATCAAATTTACCTTCGCCGACAAATACATGTTCAAAGCCAGAGGCAAACTCAGTCGATTTGCCGCCATAGTGATTCGTATAAAGTTCAAACCAGATCCGCTGTAGATTGGTGCGGAATTCTTCTTCCGAAAGACTTTCGCCCAAGTTTTGATTGATATAAGTCCGGGCAAGCTGCATAGGCTTGGTGTTAATGATTTTTGCTAAAAACGCTTGCTGTTCTTGGACTTCTTCCTCGACCGTCTTTTCGGGTTCAGCCACACGAATGGCATAGTTATCTAAAAGTTGTATAAAGCTGGAATAGGTGCGATCGTTGTCAAATAGTTTCGCTTCATTTACTTTATAGAAGAGAGGATGAGTGGCTAAATCAATTTCGCGTTGACCTGCTGCTTTTACCTGTTCATCTAATAAAATATCAGCGTCTGGGTTTTCCCAGTCCCCTGAACTGTTGCGGGGACTCACTGAGAATTGATTTTCATCGTGTTCCCACAGTAGCTGATAAATTGTATCGGTGGTTATATCAAGAGATTCGGGGGGAAAGGTAGGGACTCCTGGTGTTCCTGGCGTATCATCCTCTTGGGTAGATACAGGATAGGCAATCCAGGCGACAGCTTCATCCAGATGCGCCCCATCCGCCGAACGTCCCCGGGCGACAATTTCATCGAAGCGAATCTCGAATCCTTCTGGGGTAACATTGCGAAGTCTTAACCCTGGGGTTTCGGGTCCGTTATAGGTTTGCGTCATCGGGATAACGGCGACTTGGGTATCCTGAGGAAACGGGGGATCAAATTTAACCGTGTGCCATGTGTTAGATTGGCGATCGGCTTTTAAGGCGGGAATAATGCCAACCCGTCGTTGTGATGAGAGGGGGGATTGAGTCGTCATAATTTTTCTCCTGAACGTGAATAAAGGGTAAATCGTCAACTCATATCTTGCTGTACTGGTAATAGGTTTCACGTTACTGTGAGGTGGGCAAGAACAAGGAACGATAATATTAGGATTTCACGGCTTATAAGCCTTGCCCACCCTACAAATCTGACCGGGTAATACGTTTCACGTTACCTATTGCCTATTGCCTAGCGCGTAGCGCTATAACCATGAAGCCTAAACGAAGACTGGACGGCGTTCGTTTACTCTGAGAACGAGTCAACCGATTTACCGTCTTTTTGTCAATCAAATTAAAGATTGGCTTAAGATTCCAGTCGAATCGAGGCAACGACTTGTCCGTGATCCGACTTCCATTTTTCCATGTCTTCGTAACTCAAGGTTTCATCGATGAGATGATCGTTATAGACAGAAACATACGTCACCTTACCAATGCGATCCGGATTTTGTGCCACCAATTCTTCACTCACGAGAATATGATCCAAACTCTCGTAGTACCCGTTGTAAATATGGGTGTAGTAGAAATCACCGTAACTCTGACGCGCCTGAATGTCCTTGACACTATAAAGCAGTACGTCCCAGATTTCCTGCTTTTGGGCAAATCTTAGTTTTTCCCAAGGGGGTTCACCGGAGATAATTTTACTGGTTACGGCTAAACCGCTATCATTTAAATCCCCGATTACGATTACTGGACGTTTGCGGTTTTGCAGCGTTTCCATGAGAATCACCCGTAAGGCGGTAGCTTCAGCCGCCCGACGCAGTAGCGCCCGGGCTTGTCCCTTGGCTTTTTCCACGGGGTCACTGCGATCGGCATCTTCAGGTATGATAGGGCGTTTAGACTTAAGATGAGCCACAAATACAGTACATTCAACCGTATCACTTAAGGCAAGATCCACCGATAACAGGGGACGGGAAAAGCTATGCAGAGGAATGGCTGTCCCTTCCATGTCTAGACGTGCCTTTTCGGGGAATTCGGTGAAGATTTGGTGGTTGAGAACCGGAACTTTCGACAGCAACGCGACAGTTGGTTTGTCCCCGGTGGGATTGGCGGTAATTAGATTAGCATTGGCACAGTCTGGGGTTTCGGTGAGGATTTCCCGCAAGGCTTCCTCGTGAAACAGTTCCTGGAACCCGATAATATCGGCATCCATTTGTTCGATTTGACGGGCAATCCAGGTTTTTTTGCGCTGATAAAGTTCTGGGCTATATTTATTGGTGTCGTAATAGGTGACATTGGGCAGAACCAGATTATAAAGGTTGAATGTGCCAATGTTCAGTGTTTTCTGGCGAATTGGACGTTTTGAGGGTGTTTCTGGTTGCGATGCACAACTGCCACAAATGACTTTTTCTAGAACATCTTCAAAGCCTTTGAGGGTGTCTTGGTCAGTAAAGGCTTGTCCCCCAGTTTCTGAGGCGACTCTGGCATATTCGCTTTGAATACTGTCTCGATGTTTACTCTTCGACTTACCTAAATACGTGTGAATCGTGATATTGGCAGTTTTTGCCTGGGATATGGCGCGATTAGCGGCGTCAATATCCTCTTGGGTGGTTTGAGAACCTCCGGCTTCTAAGGCTTCATCCCCTAGGTAAAAGATTGCCCTCGCTGCATCCTCGCGCCAGTTAAAGTGATTGGCAATATCTTCAATGGTACGGGCGGCGTCTTCTTGGGCGCCTGCATCTTTGAGTTCCCCCCGTTTTCTTGCCCGAATTTCAGTTTCCGGCGCGTTGCACTCTTGGATTAGATAGTCGCGAATTCGGCGGCTAAAATTGGTATTTTTCCAAGTCCCTTCGATGCCAAACCATTCAGTTCGTAAATCGGACGGACAGCTAGAACTGGCGGCTTTAATTGCAGCAGCGGCGGCTTGACTTAGGGCTTGGGCTTCATCTCGCATTGAGGGACTGGTGTCGATGACGATGACTAAATCGACGGGCGGAATGGAATGGGTTGAATTGGTCATGTTGTTTTTGAATAAACGGCAAAGAAATAGTCTCTGTTACCGAAAGTGGAGATAGGGCGACCCGAGTTAATTGAATGGACGAGTGTTGTTAATTGATGCAGCGGGTCGCCCCTACCGATCTTGAACACAAAATTAGTTATAATGTGGCGGCAAATTGTTCAATTTGTTGAATCACCTCATCTACGGAATCGGTAATCGCCAACAGTGAACTGTATTCTCTCCCCGCCGCTAATTGCGCCAATAACGGAAACACGGGTTTTTTACATTTCCAGTAATCTTCGCCTAAGAAAATCATCGGACTCACCACACCAAAGGAGTTGTAATGGTTCTGACAAGCGTCTTGGAAGATTTCTTGAATGGTTCCGGCACTCCCTGGAGAATAGATTACCCCATATTTGGCGATCGCGAGTAACCCTTCTTCCCGGATACTATTGGCAAAGAGTTTGGCAATGTGGGTGGCGAAAATGGTGGGCGGTTCATGACCATATAACCAGGTGGGAATGCCTAAACTCTCTGGATATTGCCCATTTTTATCTTGAAGTGGGTATTTTTGTTTCACCGCAAACGCCGTATCTAACCATTGTTCCATCGGTTTATAAATCGGTGCAGTCGCCAGAATCTCCACCGCATCTTCTAATTCCGCCTGGGAACGATAGGCAAACCATGCACCTAAATGGGTGGCTTCCATGGCACCGGGTCCGCCACCACTGGTCATTAAATAGCCGCGACGGGTCAATTCTCCAGAAATTCGCGCCACTTTTATATAGTTGGGATCACTCCGTTTCAGGGAATGTCCACCCATAATTGCCACAACGTTTCGCCCATCAATCAGTTCTTCTAAAGCATCGGTAATCGCATGATCATGTAACCGTTGGGCGAGGGTTTCTAGAATACTAGGGGGGTGATCTTTGCCCTGTTTGACATAATGGTTATAAATTCGACCATCCAGAGTATTCTGATAGCTTCCTGTTACTCCAACTTGATACTCTCCCATTAATTCATCGGGAGAATAAAGACGATTACGATAAGCATTGTATGGAACATAGGTTAAGGGTGGAAAGACTAAGCCACCTGTGTTTAAAATATAGGTTAGAGTATCGGGTGTCAGACGACAGCCTAAAAAGACGGTATTGGTTAAGTCGTATTTTTTTAATATTTCAGAATATGCCGTTAAATCCAAGCTTTGAAAAACAACATTGGCAAGACTTTGTTTGTCTTTAAGATACTGGTCAAATTCATCGAGGGATTCAATTTCTAGAGGAATAATTGAATTGGGTTGGCGATGAGTTGCTGAGGGTTGAGGTTGACGTGACATGTTGTTTTTGCATAAACGGCAATACACATTATCTATTACTGAGGGGTGAAAATGAGGCGACCCGAGTTTATTGAGTGGATGGGGATTGTTTATTGATGCAGCGAGTCGCCCCAACTGTTACCGATGGGTAAAGATAGGGCGACCCGAGTCAATTGAGTGGATAAGTATTGTTCATTGATGCAGCGGGTCGCCCCTACATCCTGTTAATTGCCGTTTATTCTAACATCATTCATTATTTTATTCGCCGACTGTTTCTCTGGAAACTTGAGTGGTATTCACAGGACAAGCCGGACTCGCATCAACCTCTTCAACCTTCCTGACTTTGCGAATAATTGTGATTTCTTCCTCCCGTCGAACTACAGTACGAACCGGAGTAACACAGACAATATCTCTCGCCGGATCACGTCCGAAACTGTCAAAACTTAATGTGGCTAAATTTCCTACACTGACAGAACCAGGGCGTTGGCTACGGTAAGAGTAATCAACTTCAGCTTCAACCTTTTTACCCGATTGATCTGACGGGGTTTCTGGTGATGAATCGGAATCAGACATCACCTTATTTTTCACTTTTTCTTTTTCTTCGATTAAGTGAGTAACGCTAACGGGTTCAATGGCTAAAACAACTTGTCCTTGGTTATCCTCTTTGTAGGTATCGAAGAATAATCCGCAAATCGTTGTCTTTTCTTTGACCTCAAGAGGGATAAAATCCTCATACCCATTCAGCGACAGCCAGCTTTGTTCAACTTCAATACCTGTGAGTTTAGTAATGAATTTGCCCCCTTTGACCCAAAGGATCGCCCAAGGTTCTAATTTAAACTTTTGTTCTCCTGACCAATACTGGGCATTTCCTTCGCGAATAGTCACTTTATAAGTTCCCGGTTCTAGATCAATATAGTTGGTCTGCCATTGCTGGAGACTCCTCAAGTAGTCCGGATTCAATAAATGACAATTGGTTTTACTATCAACGGTTAGGGTTTGAGGCGTTGTCGTCGATTTTTTGTCTGCAATGGATAGGGTAATTAAGCCACTGTTATCGGTTTTATTGATATCAAAGAATAAGGCACAAACAACCGCTTTATCTTTGACCTCTAAACTTAAGGGGTCATCATAGCCATTCAATGTTGTCCACGTTGCCCCAGTTTCAAAGCCCGTGTTTTTATTAACAAACGTACTGCCATCTATACCATAGATCCAGAGTAAGACAAAGGGTTCGCCTTGCTCTTTATCCTCAGCGTAACTGTAGCGACCACTAGCAATTTTTATGGTATACGTTCCTTGGTCTAAGCGAATTGAGTTTGCCACATTAGACTGTAGGTGTTCCATAGCACCTTGGTCAATAATATAGCAATGGTCTTGGGTATCAATGGTTAATAGAGTCATGGATTTCTCCGGAGTAATCGTAGTTGTCGGTGTGGTTGGTTGAGGGGTTGATTGGGTCACAGGTTGATAAACCGTAAGTCCTGCCCAACGCCCTCTCGGTTCAGTCATGGTGACTAAGGTTCCTGTACCTGTTTGAGGATTAATACGGATGAGTTGACCATCTTTACCTAAATTAAAGAAATTACCCGTAACGCCATAAAGAGTATCACCAATAAAGTCCATACTGCCAAGATCAGGGAAGCCAGTATTGCCAATAAGATTGACTGAACCTGTATCGAGATCACAGGTGGCTAAGAATTTCTGGTGGTCATAACCAATTAGGGTAATATAAGCGATGCCATCAGCCGCAAAAGTGACTTCACCACAGTTGCGTTCTCGATCCTTAATGGTTACCACGGGTGTCCCTTTTCCGGTGGCGGGATTAATGGAAATTAATTGTTTGGCACTGCTAGCATAGAGAGTCTGGCGCTGGTGGTGATAGGCTAAACCGGCAACCGCAAAGCCAATATCACCAATCACTGTGGCTTCCCCAGTGGTGGGGTTAATATTGAGGAATAATGTGGTTTGACCATCATCAGTTTGATCGAGTCCATAAAGCTGGGAATCGACAAAAGCAATATCGGTTACGGAGGTGGCGATCGCACCAATTAATTTGGTGTTCCCTGTCACTAAGTCTAAGGTATACAGATTACTGGGTTGATCCGATTGATAATCCTGAAGATAGACGGTTCCGGGTGTTAGATCTTCGCCAGATGTTTTGGATAAATTCATTTTCCTCTCCTACTCTCTTTAATCTAAACACTCAAGGGGCGGGTTTAGTGAAATCCGCCCCTACAGACGCGCCATGGCACGTCTCTACACCTTAGCTTTGACTGGGTAAAACATTGGGAATCTCTTGATTCATTTGCAGTTTCTCAATGGCGTCTTTAATCACCTCCAGCACTAGCTGATTCTCCTGCTGCTGCGCCAACTGAACCGCTTTCTGCAAGTCCGCGATCGCCTTTTGTTTTTGCTTCAGTTTAATCTGAACTAAGCCGCGATTATAATAGGATTCAATATGATTCGGACAAAGGGTTAAAGCTTGGTCGTAATTCTTGAGTGCTTCTTTATATTTTTGTAGGGCATAGTAAGCATTGCCGCGATTATTATATGCTTCATGATTTTGACTATCCAGCGTAATGGCTTTGGCATAGTTGCTAATGGCTTGCACGACGTTATTTAAATAGTAGTAGCTATTGCCGCGATTATTATAGGCTTGAGCATAGTTAGGATTGATCGCGATCGCTTTATCGTAGCTGTCAATCGCTTGTTGATATTGATTTAAGGCTATATAGGTATTCCCTAAATTATTATAACTTTCAGCATAATCAGGATTGAGTTGAATGGCATGACTAAAGTCTAACCGCGCTTGTTGATACTCGCTTAAATTATAGTAAGCATTCCCGCGATTATAGTAAGCCCGCTCATACTTAGGATTACATTTAATCGCTTGCGTATAATCCGCGATCGCTTGATGATAATCCCCTAGTAAATAGTACGTATTTCCCCGGTTATTATAGGCTTGTGGATAGCTAGAATTCAGTTTCAGCGCATCATTATAGTTTTGCAAGACTTCTTGATAGTCATTTAAGGCAAAAAAGCAATTGCCACGATTGTAGTAGGACAACGCCAAATTTGGATAAGCTTGAATCGCTTTGTTGTAAATCTCAATTGCCTGTTCGTACTGTCTTGCCTGATAAAGCGTTTCGGCTTGTCGATTATAATTAATCGCCAGATTTCGCTTGTATTCCAAAACAGCAGGTAAAATTAAGCCTAAAATTATCATTAGTCCAAAACTGCTGACGATAAAACCGAAAACAACGCCGATTGATTTAAGGATTTTGGCAAGACGCTTCAATGTACAACCCCCATTGATTCTGGAATACAGTCCCAATCAATTTTAGAGTTTAAAGGAATTTTGTTAAATATTCAATCAGTTTTGGCGTTTGCATCACTCCCTTGATGCGACTGGCTTGTTCACCTTCGATAAATAAAATTGAAGTCGGCAACGACTGAATCTCATACTTAGAGGCTAGTTTGGGGTATTTCTCGGTGTTTATTTTCACCACTTTGATGCGATCTCCCATTGACGTCTTCACCTGCTCTAAAATGGGAGCCATCATTTTACAGTATCCACACCAGGTTGCATAGAAGCTGACTAAAATCGGCGTAGGAGAATTCTGAATTAAATCTTGGAAACTCGAAAAATTCTGCTTAGTTGCCATTTCATTGAGTTGCAAACCGCTGTAACGTAAACGAAGCCAGATAAACCCAGTCAGCCTATCTGGCTCATTAGATGAATTACGATTCTACTTGTTGTTCCTCAAAGACTACTTCGCCCTCTTGTTGAACTTGAGCCATTTGAGTGGTATTGATTGGGCAAGCCGGACTCGCATCGATTTCTTCTACCTTTCTTACTTTGCGAATCAGCACAATTTCCTCTTCGCGTCGAACCACAGTGCGAACTGGAGTCACACAAACAATATCGGTCGCCGGATTACGTCCAAAGCTATCAAAGCTGAGAGATTCCAGGGGAACAATATGACCTGAACCTTTGGAATTTTGCTCACTCATAGTCTAAAACCTTATCTGTCAAAGCAACATTGGCAATGGTCTTAGTATTACAGCTTAGAGTTGAGAAATATAGTCCCTAAAGTTCAGATCTTGAATAGAGAATTTTTGGCTCAAATCCTAATAATGCACAATAGGGTATCTTAGTCAATACCTATAAGTCATAGAATTGAACTGAAACATATCCCCTATTCAATCCCTTACCTTGTTAACCAAACAGAGATCTCATGGCGAAAATATGTAATATATTGCAATAATTGTCGATTACTGATTCATATCCCCCAGCCTATATCCGGAACATGAAGGCAAAAGACATTCTTCAACGTTATGCAACTCACGAAAGAAACTTTCAATCGATTCGCTTTAACCAAATTTCCTTAAGTGGTGTCAATCTGAGTGGTGCTGACTTTAGTTATGCCAATCTCAGTTGTGCCGACTTAAATCAAAGTATTCTCAAACGGGCTAAATTTATCTGGTGCGATTTAAACCAAGCTACCTTAAAAAATAGTAATTTAGACCAAGCAAATTTAGTTTATGCCAGCTTGCTGTGGGCAAATCTCAGTGAAGCCAGCTTAAGCCAAGCCAACCTCAGTAATGCTCGCTTGAATCATGCTAATCTTCAGTCAGCTTGCTTAAACGCCGCCAATCTCACGAATAGTTGCTTAGACATCGCTTGTTTAACCCGCGCTGATTTAAGGGGAGCAGATTTGTTCCAAGCGAATTTAAAAGGAGTTGATGGCACCGAGGCAATTTTTAATCAGGCGAAGCTGTGTCAAACCAACTGGGAAGAAGCCATTCTTACCAACGCTTCATTGCGTCAGACTGACTTGGAAGGAGCGCAACTCCACAAAACAATTTTATGTGGTGCAGACTTAAGCGAAGCGGATTTAGTTGAAGCCGATTTAAGTGATGCTGACTTAACCGGGGCAATTTTGCGACAGGTTGCTTTAGAATTAGCTATCCTTGTAAATACAGATTTGAGCGATGTTGATTTGAGCAGAGCCTCTCTATTTAAAGCAAATTTAGAAGGGGCTGTGCTTGACAAAACAGTGTTAGTGGATACCGATTTACGTTATGCCAACTTAAAAGACACCCAACTCCAATCCGTAAATTTATCCGGTTGTCGAGTTAAAGGAGCGCTATTTACCAATGCCATCGGCTTAAGCCAAACCCAAAAGCAATGGCTAATTGAAAGAGGTGCATTGAATATTGAAATCGATGACTATTAAACTCAGCCTTATTCAACAAACTGAAAACTTTATTTATCAAAAAACTGGGAAAAGGCTTAGTTTTATTCAAAAAGTTCTCTTGCAAGAGTCTTTAAAAGAAACGCCTAAAACTTATGTACAAATCGCTCGTGAAAATCACTATTCCGAAAAATATATTCGTCAACATGTTGCGCCAAATCTATGGAAATTAATATCAGAGGTTTTAGGAGAAAAAGTTAATCGAACGAATTGCCGTGCTGTCCTCGAACAAAAAATCCCCAATGCCTCTATTCCTAAAAACCAGTATCTCTCTACTGGTTTAGAGAAGTTACATTCAGAATCTCCAGAAGGACAAGTTCCGCTCAACTCTCCTTTGTACATTGAACGGCATAACCTTGAACAAACCTGTTATCAAGAAATTCTCAAGGAAGCTGCACTGATTCGCATCAAAGCCCCGTGTAAAATGGGCAAAACGTCTCTCCTCAGTCGGATTCTTGCTTACGGAAAAACCCAGAATTGGGCGACTGTGCGCTTAAGTTTAAACCAAGTTGAAACTAGCCGATTGGCGTCTACGAATCAATTCTTGCGCTGGCTGTGTGCGAATGTTACCCGGCAGTTAGGATTAGACTCTAAATTAAATGAGTATTGGGATGAAGATGTTGGCACATTAGTCAGTTGTACCCTTTATTTCCAAGAATATATTTTGAACAATCTTGATAGTCCGCTAATTTTTGGATTAGATGAGATTAATCAACTGTTTGAACATCAAAGCCTTTCCCGTGATTTTCTGGTTCTATTGCGTCACTGGCATGAAAAGGGAAAAGATTTAGTGATTTGGCAAAAGTTGCGAATTATCCTGGTTCATTCCACTGATATTTATATTCCCATACAAGCTAATCAATCTCCCTTTAATATCGGCGTGCCAATTGAGTTACCCCCGTTTAATCAGCGTGAAGTCGAAGAGTTAGCTCAACGGCATGGATTTAAACTAACGCCGTCTGAATTGCACCCGTTAATGCTGATCACAGGCGGATATCCTTATTTGGTTAGACTAGCGTTGTATCATAGCTTACAGCACCATGTACCTTTGAAAGAGCTGGTTTCAAATGCGGTTGTTTATCAAGCTATTTTTAAGCCGCACCTTTGCTATTTATCTAGAAAAATTAAACAGAATATTGATTTAATGGAATCTTTTAAAACTATATTGTTGTCTCCGGCATTTTTAAACGAAGAGATTATGTTTGAGTTGAAAAGCCTGGGATTAATTACTTTAGATGTTAATCAAGTCAAGGTAAGCTGTCAATTATATCAGGATTATTTTACAAATTACTTTAACCTCTAACGAATAAGTAGGTGGGGACAATTAAAGTTAACGGCGGAAAGCGTCATTTGTCATTTGTTATTCGTCATTTGCTTACCCATCTTCCCCATCTCCCAGACGTGCCATGGCACGTCTCTACATTGCTTCCCCAGCTTCCCCTGCTCCCCACAACATTTATTCAGTAGCCCCTATCTACTTATCTCCGTTTTGTATTACTTTATCCTGATTAATTTTATACCATAAAACTCGATAGAGATCTAACGGTTGAGCTTTCCCCTTCACTCGCATTGGCGGCATTTTTTCTACAGGAATAGTTCGGTCATTGAGTTTATCTAACGTACTTTGAGCGATTAAAATTTCATTGGGTTTGGCTAAATTACAAATCCGACTGGTCACATTCGTAGTATCACCAATCGTGGCATATTGAATCAGTTTTGCCGAACCGATATTTCCCGCCGCCACTTTCCCCGTATTTAAGCCGATGTGAATTTGAATCGGTCGTCTTTTGCTTTGAATCCACACTTGATTTAAACGGCGAACTGCCCATTGCATATCAATCGCGGCTCTTACCGCTAAATCGACATCATCGGGTTTGCGATAGGGAGCGCCCCAAACCGCTAATAATGCATCACCAATATATTTTTCTAATGTGCCTTCATAAGGAAAAACAATCTCCTCAACCATCACCTGAAAATACTCATTGAGCATTTCAATAATTTGCCGAGGTTCCATTTGGGAGGACATTTTAGTAAAGTTACTAATATCTGCAAACAGCGCTGTTACTTCCGTATCAACAATTTCTAAATTGCCTTCCTCCCGCAGCTTACGACTCACCGTTCGCGGAAAGAACCGTTCTAGTTTATCCCGCATCACCGCCTCCGCCTCCATCTGGGTATAAAGGCGAGAATTCTCGATCGCGATCGCGGCTTGGTTTGCCAGACAGGTTAAGAACTCCAAATCTTCATCAGAATAGAGAGCCGTCATCGATAAATTATCCACATACAAAACACCGATGACTGTATCTCTCGGTTTGAGCGGAACACACATTGCGGCGTGAATTCCTTGTTTGAGAATCGAGACTGAATCATTAAACAATGTGTCAATTCGGGCATCATCCGTTAAGATACCGTTGCCTTGCTTGCGAACAAAATCAGCAATCCGTTTGCTGTAAAACTGAGTATTATCTTGATAATCCGATTGCAGTTTCACCGCTTTCTGTTCCAATTTCCCGGTCTGTTCATCAACCATCAAAATTGCTGCCCGATCCACCTGCATGATCTCAAACAACAGATCCAAGATTTTTTGCATCAGTCGGTCAGGTTCTTCGGGGGAGGAAAGCTGTTTGCTCACCTCTAGCAAAATTTGCAATTTATTAACCGATCGCTGATGAGCATCTTGGTTGCGGAGTTTTAGAACCGAATGTTCTGCTTGATCAGGTTGCAGTAACTCTCGCATCGTGATTCGCGTCTTCTCAGGCGCAACCTGCCGGAGAATCGAAAGATTCGAGGTATCCTCATTAAGGGGTTTTTGTTGAGGAGAGGGAAGGGTTTTCACAAATTTGAAAAACACACTCCCAAAGCGAATTAAATCCCCATGCTTGATTTGACATTCCTCAATTTTACACTCGTTAACAAACGTACCATTGAGACTTTGCAGATCCGTCAATGTGACACTGTCTGAGTCTGAGCAAATAACAATTTGGGCATGGTGACGAGAGAGATACCCATGAAGTACGACAATTGTGTTATCGTCTTCACGCCCGATAGTATTAATCCCCGACTCCAAGGTATAAACTTTTTGATTAGGAGTATCGGGATCGTAAATTAAGTAAGACACGCCCCATCCTCACCCTTAATGATCCTTTCATTCAAGATAGCGAATGCTGGAGAGTTGCTCCCAGTCGCTTGTGGTCAATCTCCCTACCTCAGGCTTCCGATACACTAGAAAAGGTTGGCAATCGGGACTTTATCCACCACTCTAGACAAATCAGCATGGCGCGATCGCTCACATACACTCAAGCACCCTGGCTAGAAACCTATACTGAAATTATTGATGTTCGCAGCCCCAGTGAGTTTGCTGAGGATCATCTGCCCCAAGCGATCAACCTACCCGTCCTCGATGACGAACAACGGGCGAAAGTGGGAACGCTTTACAAGCAAGTCTCCCCCTTCCAAGCCCGGAAACTGGGTGCCGCCCTGGTTGCTCGTAACATTGCTCAACATCTTGAGTCTCACTTTGCCGCTAAAGACAAAGACTATCATCCTCTGGTGTACTGCTGGCGTGGCGGTCAACGTTCTCATAGTCTGGCTGGTGTCTTAAATCAAATTGGCTGGCGAGTGACTGTTCTAGAAGGTGGCTATAAAACCTACCGCACTTATGTGCGTCAGCAACTCGAAACGTTACCGCCCCAGTTTACATTTCAGGTGTTATCCGGTTTCACAGGTAGCGGGAAAACCTATATTTTACACCAGTTAGCGCAACGCGGCGTCCAAGTCCTTGATTTAGAGGGTTTGGCAAATCATCGCGGTTCCCTCTTGGGTCAACAGTGGCAAGATGAACCAACTCCTCAACCCTCGCAAAAACAGTTTGAATCCTTACTCCTGTTGGCATTACAACGCTTTGATCCCAGTCAGCCAATTTGGGTAGAAGCCGAAAGCAATAAAATTGGACAGCGTTATTTGCCCCCCTCCCTTTGGCAACAAATGAAGCAGGCAAACTGTATAGAAATTCAACTCCCCCAAGCGGTAAGAATCGAACGGCTGCTGCACGAGTATCCCCACTTCATCAGCCATCCCGACCTTTTGAAACGCAAGCTAGGGTTCTTGAAATCGCGCTACGGTGGGCAAACAATTCGGCGTTGGTATCATTTAATCGACACAAACCAATGGCATACATTAGTCGGAGAATTGCTAAGTCACCACTATGATCCAGCCTACCGTCGTTCTATTGGGCATCTATACCAAGACGCCTCACGCATCTTAGAGATTGATCAGGTATCGGATACTACGGTAGAAGCGTTGCTTGAGCCGTTTGAGTCATGAGGGCAGATAGGTAAGTATGTCAGGGATCACATAAAATATATTAAATAAATAGTGATAAACAAAGGGGTCAAGTATGAGATTTATAAGCCCAAAAGTAGACTATGCTTTTAAGAAAATATTTGGTTCAGAACAAAGCAAAGAGATATTAATCAGCTTTCTGAATGCTATTGTTTATGATGGAGAGCCAGTCATTAAAGACTTAACCATTGTCAACCCCTATAATCCCGGTCAGACACTCAGCTTAAAAGACACCTATTTAGATGTTAAAGCCGTTTTAACTGATGGCTCTATTGTGGTCATAGAAATGCAAATCGCATCAATGGCTGCTTTCAACAAAAGGGTGGCTTATAACTTAGCAAAAGCTTATGCCAATCAGCTAGTCAAAGGAGAAGATTATCCCCGGCTTAATCCAGCCATGGCAGTTACTATTACCGATTTTATCCTCTTTCAACAAACAGAGGATGTCATCAATAAATTTGTGTTTCAGGAGAGAGAGAAAAAGTTTGAGATCCTCAATCAGGAATTACAGCTAATCTTTCTCGAATTACCTAAGTTTAAGAAAACTCTCTCAGAGTTAACGAGTTTGACAGATAAGTGGATTTATTTTCTGCGAGAAGCGGCGATGTTGGAGGATATCCCTGAGAGTTTAGGAGAAGTATCGGAAATAAAATTTGCCTTAAATCTGGCTAACCAAGCCAATATGACAGTGGAAGAATTAGATCTAGTAGATAGGCGAGGGATGATGTTACAAGACGAGAAAGGGAGAATCATTTATGCAGAACAAAAAGGTGAACAAAAAGGAGAATCGCGATTAATCCTGCGACAACTCAAAAAGCGTTTTGGAGAAATCCCTGTGGGAACAAGCAGTCAAGTTCAGAATTTATCTATTGAAGATTTGGAAAGTTTAGGAGAAGATTTATTAGAGTTCGACAGTTTAGAAGATTTGGAAAATTGGTTGATGGAGAGATAGTCAGCTTCAAGTTATACAGAGGAAACGAATCTTTGATATAATTTACCTTTTTTCGGTTACGGCAGATTTTGTTGACAGAGTTGAAAAATATAGCGCAGCCGTCCGAGTAAAAGTTCCATGTCTCCCGTTGAGTACAGGGGCGTTTCATAGCCAATTCCATTGATATCTAGTTTGTAGAATCTCCAGCCTTCGCCATTGGTAACGATTCCCAGACTATCTATAATATAATTCTTCTGTTGGTTATTCCACTGACAGGCTTGCATCTCGACCAAGCATTGAGCTAACCCTTGCTCAAAGTCATCTTTTTTGGCTTCAATGATACAGAGACTCGGCATATCCAGAAATCGCTTACGTTCAGCAATCAGGTAATCCACATATCCCGCTAACTGATCACTTTCCAGTTGCGCTCCTTTCCAGATTTTGAGCCGTTCACAGGGGTTAATGGCTTCATCGCAGATGGCATCAATTAAAAGCTTTTTGGACTCTTCATAGCTTTCCAGGTCAAAGTTGCGGCTGAGTCGGGTAAGATGTTCTTGGAAAAAGGCACTGAGTTGAACAGGTTCTGTTTGTAGAGTCCAAGGGAGCAAATCGGTGAGTCCTAGTAACTGAAATGCCTCACTTTTATTGAAGCTAGAAAATTTTCGCTTCTTTGATTTTGGGGTTTTCCCACTGCGACGTTTTTCACTTAGCATTTTGGTTATATTAACGCTGCAAAATTAAGGCATCCACTCCAGTATAATCCCAACTCGACTATCTTTTTCTTCTATCGAGTTTTGCTTCTGAATATCGGTGGATAAGCGCAAGTCTGGGGTGAGTGCATACCCAACTGACAAGGTAGTTAAACCGACTTCATCCTCACTCCCTGGGGAGACAAAACTTTGGGTTAAGGAAATATCAGCCGCACCCGTACGAGATAAAACCAATTGCAATTTTACGCCGAGATTTACGCCATCTGTGGTGTAATCGTTTGACTCCAGATAGCGATAACCCACCAGGGGAGCCACATTCACATAACGCCCTAAAGGACGCAGATAGTACCGCAAGTCTACACCAAACGCTTCGCGATCGCCATTAAATGAGGTGTGATAATCCCCACTGACGGTAAACCCGCTACGATTGATAAATATATCTTCGACGCCGATATTCACTCCCCCCGCTTGTTCAGTTGAGGGAAACTGGGAATAGCCGAACCGGAAGCGGGTGCGAAAACTGGGGTCATGGCGTATTTCCTCTAAAACATTGGGTACGTCTTGTAACCAGCGTTGTAATACAGGACTATTCTCAATAATCTCTGGATTTAACTCCAATTCCTGGGCGGCTGAGTTTGATGGGGTTTCAGATTGAGCCGTCAGGTTTATTTCTGGAATTGGGGTTGGGATTGTGTCTAACGTTTGGCAAGATGTGTTACCCCAACTTGGTATCAAAACCCCGACTATACCTAAGCCAAATTGCCAACACCATCTTTGAAAATAGGGAACTCTTAACCGCGCACAAGGAAGAGGAAAGACACAGCTAGCAAATTTTGGGCAAGTCATCTCAAAAGGGTAATAGGAACTTGAGCATCCTCAGATCTAGATTAACCCAATCGTGATACATTTACATCCGTAAATTTTTATCCATATAATTTCAGGAAATCCTATTTATCTTTACGAAGGATAATCTTCAGTTTTCTCGCTACAGCGTTTTTCAGGCTAATGAGGTACGAGTAATGGGATAAGGATGGTTCACTTCACGCCACGAGGTAAGTCGGGGAAGTTAAAGGAATGGGCGATATGTTCCGTTTCGACACCAAGCTGCTTAGCGAAAAGGGCGCACCAGAAGGTGACTCGTGGGTCAATGCTATATTTTTATGATGTATTCTTTTATTTATTGGAGTATGGCGTGGGATAACCGTACCTTATTAGACTAGCATACTCCAGCCGTTCTACCTCAATTTTTAATTCTTCATCCCAAACAATTGGTTTATTAGGAGATTTACTCACATGTTTAGGTTGAAAGCTCTTTAACCTTTCTTCATCGAACTTGATGTTTATCTGACGTAGAACATAAATAAGGTCATCAACAAGCGTTTCTTGTTTGCCTATAAATCGAACACCAGGCTGCGTGTACCACCCGTAAAATTCTGTTACATACCCGGGTCGTTTGCGGATAACTTTGCGAACGAAGGTGTTGAAGTCACCATCACCACAATCATTTAATATAGCATTTGGATGCCATGAGGACGTGTAATCATATTCATTTCCCCAACTTTGAAAAATCAAGCAATTGGGTCCGATAGAAGCATCTGGGTGAATCACAACGCCATTCGGATGAGTGAGGAGGAGTCCCCCGCCAATGTTACAGTTGAGCGGGATTTCCGCACCACTGACAACGCTCGAGAAGCGATGCTGGAGGACGTTAACCCGATCTAAAAATCTGCTCACAAATCCTCCTTTTTCCTGCCACTTTTGATACTTACGGATAGATTTGAGCAATTGGCGGCTAGGGTTCCACCAGCGGCGCAGTTGTTCGCGACTCCAGTCGGGTTCTGTGGCAGAAATGTTGGGAACTGTGACTGATTTAACCATTGTCCTGAGCTTTTCGGGATTTTATGATCTTTGCATGTACACCAACGGCTGTTGCTCCTGCTGGCACGTCACAAAGCACGACGGCGAATGTTCCCCCCATAGCCGCTACCCAAATCATGAGTAACAGGGAAAGGGGTGGTATAACTAAATCAACAGCGATCGCGAATAGGGCTATTTCAATCAACCAGAGTTTAGCTGTAGACACAAATTTTACTTCATTATTTTCCTGTCTTATAGTTAATCCTAACTCTATTAACTATTCAAAAGAGCGAATTACATTTTTCAGCCTTCTTGCTTGCCTAAGTATCGGCTTGATCAGTTTGTACTGTTCTAATTGGCCTGGAGTCAAATTACTAGCGCTGCTACATTGTCCCCCTAAGGAGCGAGAAGCCATTAGAGTGATTTTATCGGGATTATTCCTTCTGAAAACTGTCATATAGGCGTCAAAACCCATAGGTGAACCTTCTGGATGACCAGGCGCTCGATCGAACGAATCTGTTATCATTTGGATTAAATCTGGCATAACCCGTCCATGGTAGGCACAGAAGTGAGTTAGCGGAATTTTCTGATTGTGAGCTACTTTAATAAAGTATCCTTGGTTCTGTTGTTGGTGTTTTATCTTTGAACCATGCCCAAGATAAACAAAGTCCCACGCGCTACTTTTAAGCTCATCTACGATTTCCTGCTCATTTCTAATCAAACGACGGCTAAACAGACAATCGTCCTCTAAGACCAGTAATTTTTCTACTCCTTCTTCATTCGCTTGCTTCATTACCATGTAATGGCTCATAGCACAACCGCGTACACTGGCTTTTGGAAACCCTGCGGCATCTTCGTATTTTAGTCCTGGAAACCAAACCAGCTTATTGTTATCCTTTTCTATTCCCAATCTATGAACTTGATTTTTAATATGCTTAAAACGGTCAGATCGCTCAGGCATATAAATTATATAAATCCTGTCAAAATAGTCAATTATTTTCATTGCTGATTAATTTCCTTGAGTACAACCAAAAATTGCATATTATTCCTTTTTTTCTGAAAAAAATACAGCGTTTTCCATGCTGGTGAGGTACATTGAGAATAAGACTTTTGCACTCACAGAGGCTAACCTCGTCTTGTGCCTATACCTCACTAGACTGAGAAATGCTGTAGTAGCCAAAGAGGTTTCAACTCATGAAGATGCCGCCGCTAACAACTTTTGGAATCGACGTTGCAGACCTTGCTGATTACGAATGATATGGCGAATCCATAGATACTCGCCTATTGAAATTGGACAAAGGCTCTGATTAATAAATAACGTATCGTAATAACATCCCAGATACTTACTATAGCATCTAAATCCCAGGGATTCAAAGCGTTTAATTAACTCCTTAACCTCAGATTTTGATACTGTTTCATTGTGATCGTGAAATTCAACAGTTATTTGACCTATAGACTTCAAAAAACTGTCTGAACACTTATGAAAAACATTGATTTCCGCACCTTCAATATCCATCTTAATAAGATCAACGCCAGTCCACCCCAGTTCAATAACAAACTCCTCAAGAGGTTGACAACTAACCGTAATTGTTTTTGAATGAAGCTTAGAGCGATATACTATTGATGACGAAACAGAAACCTCACTAACATTGAAATTAACTGAACCGCTAAAATGAGCTATGGCTAAGTTGTATTTTTTAAGAAGCTCATGTGGTTCAATCTTCTCAAACAGCTTTGGGTTCGGTTCAACAGCAACGCATTGGCAACCAAAACGTGTAATCATAGCTTTTGAAAAAGAACCCCGATTTGCTCCCAAATCAAGAACCCGGGAATTACTACTTAAAAATCGAGTGTGAATAGTATGGTCTTCTATTGTCTCAATCATCATCTCTCCTCCAATATATTTCCCTAATTAAACGATAAACTTCAAAACTGTTCCACATCCTTAAACTGGGCTGACTTTTGAGCATTGGCAGCTTCCCCACAGGTGCGAGGGGTGGGAAATACTTTTCCGGGATTCGCCAAGCCTTTAGGATTAAACACCTGATTAATCCATTTCATAGTCTCCAAATCCGCCTCGCTGAACATATCGGGCATAAAACAGTTCTTATCTGCACCAATCCCATGTTCCCCCGAAATACTTCCGCCTGCATTTACACAAAGTCGCAGGATTTCTCCCCCTAATTCTTCCACCTGTTCAAATGCACCGGGAATTGATTCATCGTACAGAATCAAAGGATGTAAATTGCCATCGCCAGCATGAAAGACATTGGCAATCCGATAGCCATACTTTTCACTTAAGGCTTCAACGTCTTTAAGTACCTGCGCTAACTGTGTCCGAGGAATTACCCCATCTTGGACAAAATAATCGGGACTCAGATGTCCCGCCGCCGCAAATGCAGCTTTGCGTCCTTTCCATAGTTTTAACCGCGTTTCTGGGTCACTGGCGGTGGTAATCGTTCGCGCCCCATTCTGTTGACACAGTTGAGTCACGCGCTTTTTGTTGGTGCTGACTTCTACCTCTAACCCATCCAATTCTACTAATAAAATGGCGCCCGCATCTCTGGGATAACACCCTGTCGCCACCACATCTTCTACCGCGTTGATACTGAGATTATCCATCATTTCCATTCCGGCTGGAATAATCCCTGCACCAATAATATCGGCAACGGCTGCACCTGCGGCTTCTATACTGGTAAAATCTGCCAAAACCACACAGATGGATTCTGGGGTTTTGAGAATTCGCAACGTAATTTCTGTAGCAATTCCTAATGTGCCTTCGGAACCCACAAATAACCCCGTTAAATCATATCCCGGCATTTCCGGAACCATGCCACCAACATCGACAATTGATCCATCCGGAACCACCAGTTTTAACCCCAAAACATGGTTTGTGGTTACGCCATATTTAAGACAATGAACCCCGCCAGAGTTTTCAGCCACATTACCGCCAATGGAACATATAATCTGACTGGAGGGGTCTGGAGCATAATAGAATCCTGCACCACTTACAGCTTGAGTCACCCAGTTGTTGATGACTCCGGGTTGAACTACAATCCGTTGATTGTCGTAGTCAATATCCAAGACACGCTTCATCAAGGCGGTGACAATTAAGACACAATCTTCCACGGGTAAAGCACCGCCCGATAAGCCTGTACCTGCACCTCGCGCCACCCAAGGGATATTATAGCGATCGCAAAGCTTAACAGCAGCAGCTACTTGTTCAGTCGTGCGGGGAAGTACCACCAACGCCGGACGTTGGCGATAACTGGGTAATCCATCACATTCGTAGGTGAGTAATTCCTCCTTGCGGCGAACCACACCCTTTTTACCAATAGCTGCTTCAAATTCCTTGATAATCGGTTTCCAGTTCCGTTTGGGCTTGGCTTGGGTCAACATAGGTCGAGTTTACGAGTACCGCTAGGGGGAAGTTAAAGGTTAAACGTTATACAGTAGGGGCGAGTTTTGCTATTTAGTTTACCTGTAACCGATAACCTATCTACAAAAGCCGCCCTTCGTCCTTCCTCAAAAAAGGATTGATAAAATACTATTTTCAGGGAATTCAGACTTTAATTTCAACCATGCATATCGTGTCTCATTAGTCAACCCTCGTTTTAACGGCTAACGAGTCTCGCTTTACGCTGTTTGAGTCTCCAGCAACGGTGATATATTCAAGCTTTCGGGGTCTTGACCTTCCTCCTCATGTTCGGCTTGGATATTGCATCGTTCAGCGCTGTAAACATAAACGCCACCCGTTTCAATTTTATAGACCCAAGCATGAATATTAATCAGACCCCGATACAGTTTAGCGTGAACCGAGGGATAGGTCTTGAGATTTTCAATCTGTGTCAAAATATTTTCTTCAATCGTGGCATTCAATAAGTCTTCCCCTTCAGCATCCTGATAGTTTTCCTGAATAATCCGGCGTGTCGCTTGAGCATATTTTAACCAGTCATACACCAACGGCATTTTCTCAGTAAGTTCTCCCAGTTGCAGAAGTCCCTTCATCGCGCCACAGTGGGAATGACCACAAACAATGATATGCTTAACTCCTAAGGCTTCAACCGCATATTCAATCGCCGCGCCTTCGCCACCTGCGGTAGCCCCATAAGGCGGGATAATGTTACCCACATTGCGAATGATAAACAGTTCTCCCGGTTCAGTTTGAGTAATCAGATTCGGATCAATCCGGGAGTCGGAACAGGTAATAAATAGAATTCTGGGGTGTTGTCCCTCACTCAGGCGTTCAAATAGTTCTCGGTGGCTGGTGAAGTAGTGAGTTTGGAAATTATGAACACCTTTTAATAATTTTCGCATCAGACAATCATTCCTTATCCTGCGGTGACACTATCACACTTTAGGGGAAAGTTATAGGGATGGATAGGCTATTTTGCTGTAATCGTGAGCTAACGATTCGATTTTTGCATCGTCAGTAGAGTGGGCAAGAGTTATCATCCTTGAAACCCTGATATTATCCTTTGTGGTTCTTGCCCACCACGGGGTAACTTATACTAATGATTTTACGTTGGTTCAGCGATTTGGTAAACTTGATAGTCTGAGGAAGTATGTGCCGTTTTCAGTGCGATCGCAATCCGGTGTAGGGCGAGCCAAGTATAATACTCAGGATAGAAGAACATAGGACTTACGCAAAGACTCTATATGTAGGGTGTGTTAGCGTAGCGTAACGCACCTTAACCAATATCAAAGGAAATCGCGATCGGCTAATAGTAGATATAGTTTACAGCGAACAAACGATTTTCATTAAGTATATCTTAACTCACGCTGAATACGATAAGGACAAGTGGAAAAATGACCCTTATTTTTGATTTACAAACTTATGCCAGATAAGTGTGGTAGAGTCACGTTGATTGCACAATTGCTGGAGGATAACGATGAGTGAACCAAAGCGATATTGGGTTGTCATTCATTATGAGACAGAGATTGAAGCTGAAACTGAATGGGAAGCTTGTCATGATATTTGCCTAGGAAATACAATCGTAGAAAATGCCACTATGATTGCTAAAGCGTTACCGACTGAAGAGAGTGGCGGCAAAAAAGTGATCGAGGAAGCTAGAATAGAAACTCGAAAAAAAGAGGCTTTATCTATTGTTTTAAGACAGCTAGCTTACAAAACCGGAAATTATTCTCTGCTGTTAGATGGGTTATCGTCTCTGACATCTCAGATGCGAAGCCAGCTTCACCATCTGTCCTTAGAACAACTGGAAACTCTGAGTTTAGAAGCACTAAAATTTTCAACGCTTGATCAGCTACAATCTTATCTGGATAATTTGTAAATTGATGGATGTGGCGAAGACAGCGCAACTACAAACCTACCTTAAGTTCATTGATATATTGTCTCGAAATTCCTGAACACGCTGCCAAACTTGATCGACTAAATCCGGACTATCTGCATCAAACCATTCAATTTCTGGATACGCCCGAAACCACGTTCGTTGGCGCTTGGCAAATTGTCGCGTATGCACAACCGTTAATGCTTTTGCCTCAGATAAAGATATATCACCCGCTAAATATTGTTTCATTTCCCGATACCCTAAGGTATTCAAAAGTGGCAAATACCAGCCATATTTTTCCACCAATGTTTTCACTTCTTCTACTAATCCGGCTGTTACCATAGTTTCAGTTCTCTTGGCAATACGTCGGGTGAGGGCGTCAGCGTCTTTACATTGCAAACCGATTGGAAGAATGGGATAATTTGGTGAATTTTCGCCTTGCTGGTCGGATATAGAACGTCCTGTGATGTAAAATACTTCTAATGCTCGTAATATTCTGACTTGATCATGGGGATGAATTTTCTCAGCCGCCTTGGGATCGACTTGTTGTAAGACATTATAGCATTGAGATTGACCGAGAGATGAGAGCTGCGATCGCAAGTCTTCATTGGGGGCGACTCTAGGAATTTTTAATCCTCGAACGATGGCTTTAATATATAAACCTGTACCCCCCACCAGTAACAGGGGCGAAGGGAGAGATGCAATTAACTTTTGGGCTTGTTCCTGATAGTCGGCTACGGTTAATGTTTCAGTGGGAGCGCAAATATCAATCAAGTAATGGGGAACTAACTGTCGTTCGGCGACTGAAGGTTTAGCTGTGCCAATATCAAACTCCCGGTAAACTTGACGGGAATCCGCGCTTACTATTACGGTATTTAATCGCTGCGCTAATTCTAACGCCAGCCCCGACTTCCCTGTCGCCGTCGCCCCACAAATCACAATCAGTTGGGGATGTTTGTTAGAGTTCATGGTTCATGGTTCATTGTTGATTGTTCATGGTTCATTGAAAAAATTATTCTCTCCCCCATCTCCCCTATCTCCCCTATCTCCCCCGCCCAATCCAAAGCAAGGTCTATCCCCTCTATAAATATCTCTTCAGACTACTCTGTAGCCGCCTGTAAGCCTTTTGTGTTAGAATTTCTGAGTGTTTTGCCATTTTAAAGCATATAAACCGCTGAAAGCGTTTACTGGAGAATCCCTGATATGACAAGTAGTTACAGTGCCGATCAGATTCAAGTCTTGGAAGGTCTCGAAGCGGTACGCAGACGTCCGGGAATGTACATTGGTTCTACCGGTCCACGGGGACTCCATCATCTAGTTTACGAGGTTGTAGACAATTCGATCGATGAGGCGCTGGCTGGCTATTGTACTCATATCGAAGTTGACTTCAACGCCGATGGTTCCGTTAGCGTTACCGACGATGGACGGGGTATTCCCACCGATACTCATTCTAAGACGGGTAAATCAGCATTGGAAACCGTAATGACGGTGCTGCACGCGGGCGGTAAGTTTGGCGGCGGCGGGTATAAAGTGTCAGGCGGATTGCACGGGGTTGGGGTTTCTGTCGTCAACGCCCTGTCAGAATGGGTGGATGTTACGGTTTGGCGAGACAAACAGGTGCATACCCAGCGCTACGAACGCGGTATTGCCATGGGGGATTTGGTGGTCAAACCTAGTAAGGAAAACCGCACGGGAACCTCGGTGACGTTCAAACCCGACACGCAAATCTTTACCAATGGGATCGAGTTTGACTACAGTACGGTAGCAGGGCGACTGCGAGAACTCGCCTATTTGAATGGCGGCGTCAGGATTACGTTTACCGATCACCGCGTCTCTCCCGAACGCAGCGACAGCTACCATTATGAGGGGGGTATCCAGGAATATGTGGCGTACATGAATCGGGAAAAGGAACCCCTGCACCAAGAAATTATTTATGTTCAGGGTGAACGGAATAATGTGCAAGTGGAAGTGGCGCTGCAATGGTGTGTGGATGCTTACAGCGATAACCTGCTAGGATTTGCCAACAATATCCGCACCATTGACGGTGGAACTCACTTAGAGGGATTAAAGACAGTTCTGACTCGGACATTGAACGCGATCGCACGCAAGCGGAATAAACTGAAAGAGAGTGAGTCAAACCTAGGTGGCGAGAATGTTCGGGAAGGATTAACTGGCGTCATTTCTGTCAAAGTCCCTGATCCTGAATTTGAAGGACAAACTAAAACCAAACTGGGGAATACCGAAGTTCGGGGTATCGTGGATTCCTTGGTGGGTGAAGTGTTGACGGAATATTTGGAATTTCGTCCTCAAGTCGCTGATTCTGTTTTAGAGAAAGCGATTCAAGCTTTTAAAGCCGCCGAAGCCGCACGTCGGGCGCGGGAGTTGGTACGACGGAAGTCTGTATTAGAGTCGTCTCCCCTACCGGGTAAGTTAGCCGATTGTAGTTCCAGAGATCCCGCAGAATCAGAAATCTTCATCGTTGAGGGGGATAGTGCAGGCGGGAGTGCCAAACAAGGACGCGATCGCCAATTTCAAGCGATTCTACCGCTACGGGGTAAAATCCTCAATATCGAGAAAACGGACGATTCCAAAATTTACAAGAACACAGAAATTCAATCCCTGATTACCGCCCTGGGTTTGGGGATCAAAGGAGAGGAATTTGACGCCTCAAATCTGCGTTATCACCGGGTTGTGATTATGAGTGTCGCCGGAGATGAACCCACTCTCGTCATGGATGATACCGGACGCACGGAGTTTGTCTCCATTGGTGGGTTCATTGATGATTGCATCGAAGGGCGTCGCACCACCGAACGTTATCAAGTGATTTCCTTTGATCCGGTAACACACGCCACTCGGTTCCGCCCTCTGAAAGCCGTGATTCGTCACAGCCATGAGGAACCGATGTACAAAATCACGACGCGGTACAATCGCTCGGTGAAGGTAACGTCTTCTCATAGTGTCTTTGTCTATGAGGATGGAGAGGTTCGCCTGAAGAAAGGGAATGAAGTTAAACCTGGTGATTGGTTGGTAGCGAGTCGGCGTTTACCGCGCCCCACTGAAACTCCGACGCGAGTAGATTTGCTTAAAACATTGTATCGAGCTGGATTGACTCAATCCCTCTATTTACAAGGGGAAGATGTGCGAAAAATTGCCAGCCAACGGGTTCTGGCAAAGGTGACGCGACAGGATCAATGGAATAAGCCACGGGTTACGCTAGACTCAGCCGGATGGCAACAGTTAATTGCTCAACGTCAAGGGTTAGGAATATCCCAGAAGCAGGTGGCGACAACAGTTGGTGTGAAGCAACCAATTACAATTAGTCACTGGGAACGGGGGATTAATCGCCCCACGTTACCGGATTTCCTCAATTATCTGGATGCGATTGGCGGAAATGATAATGTGAGTTACGAGACATTACCCTCAAAACTGGACAACTGTTTAACCCAAGATGATACGAGTAAAAATGCCCGTTGGCGTGAGGTGAGTAACTATAAACCCTTTGACTACTTTACGCCGAGTGAACTAGCACAGCTTGGTGATGAGGTGCAACTTGTACCCCAGGCGCATACGAATAAGGCATTTAACCGCTATTTGCCGATTACGCCGGAACTAATGTGGTTCTTGGGGTGGTATGTAGCGGAAGGCACCTTGAGTAAACATCAAGTGAGTCTGAGTTTAGGTAAAAAGGATGAACCGTTTATCCCTGAACTGATCACGGCGATTGAAAAGGTTTTCGGTGAGACACCACGTCGCTATAATGATACCCGATACGATGGAATTAAACTTTATTTCCACAGTGTTGCCGCTGCGCGACTATTACAAGCGTGGGGATTGAATGGATGGGCGCACGAGAAGAAGTTGCCGGATATTGTCTTTAGCTTACCTGAATCCTTGCAACTGACATTTTTGGAGGGTTATTTACTCGGTGATGGCTCAGTTACCCAAAATAACATTGTCTTGACAACAACCTCTGCCAACCTCAAAGATGGACTACTGTATCTATTAGGACAGCTAGGTATCATTGCATCGCTCCATAACAGTCAATCATCTAATCCACCCGAATCACCTGTTCAGACGCGCCACTACGCCTATTACATCCGCATAGGTACTAAGGAGCAACTGGAGCAGTGGAAGGTAATCTGGAAACGTCACCCTAAAGCACAACGTCTAAAAGACTATCTAGCACGTCCCCAGCACCAAGCACCACAATGTATGCCCATCAGCGATGACTTGATGGGATTGAAAGTGGTGGAGAATCACGAAGTTGAATTGGTGGGTGACTATGTGTATGATTTCTCCGTGGAAGGTGACGAAAACTTTATTTGTGGTACAGGAGGATTGGCAGCAAAAAATACTGACGCTGATGTCGATGGCGCCCATATCCGCACTCTGTTACTTACCTTTTTCTACCGCTATCAACGGGCATTAGTGGATCAGGGGTATATTCACATTGCTTGTCCACCACTCTATAAAGTAGAACGCGGACGCAATCATTACTACTGTTATAGCGATCGCGAACTCACAAACTTGGTTCAAAATGAGTTCCCCGCTAACGCCAATTACACCATCCAACGGTTCAAAGGGTTGGGTGAAATGATGCCCGATCAACTCTGGGATACCACGATGAACCCAGAAACGCGAACCATGAAGCGTGTCGAGATCGAAGATGCAGCCGAAGCCGATCGCATCTTTACCGTTCTCATGGGCGATCGGGTTGCACCCCGCCGGGAGTTCATTGAAACTTATGGATCTCGACTAGATTTGACTGATCTAGATATCTAAGTTCCTGGGTAAAACAGTGTAGGGGTACGATGCATCGTACCCCTACAAATTCTGGCGATAAGACTAGATTAATCAATTCACCTTATTGCTTGGTATTCTTCTGTTTTTTAGACTGTTGGCGTTTAAAGAAAGTACCGAATCCTAACGCCATACCGGAACCCAGAATTGTTAACGGTTCGGGAACAGGTTCAGGATCAGGCAAGTTTCCGTCAAATATTACTGAACTGTCTTCATTATTTGGGGCAACGATGTGATATTCTCCACTTCCCGTAATTGACTTGGCAATCATTTGCCCATTAATATGACCATTTGAGAACTCATTGTACTCAGCCAACGGCGCTAAAACGCTGCCTTGCCAAGCAAAACCTGTAGAGTTCATCTGTGTTGCATTAACAAAGTTGAAGAGAACCCGGTTAGCGTCAGCACCGTTGGGATCACCATTCAGATTAATTTGAAAACCATTCTGGAGATCGAATGGGTTGCCCGTTACGTTAACCAATACTGTAGAGTTAGAATCAAACGAAAGATTTAAACCTTTCGCATTGGCGAAGACGGATGCATCAAGCTCAAATACGTTCAGGTCTGAACTACTACCCGTTAGGTTGAGCGTGTTAGAGTTATTCTGGACTGTGCCGTTAGTCGTTAAATTCCCTAATTGAGCTGAATAATTCTTATAGAATTGCTCGGCAGCACCAAAGGCAATTGGATTTCCTGATTTTAATTGACCATTCTTGATATTCACGCTGGGAGTATCAAGAGTTGCTGTGCCACCTACCACTACATCACCAGCGAATACCTGACCACTAGTTTTATAGTTGAGGTTACCGCCAACAACTAAAGTATCACCTGCACCGTTAGCAGGCAACTGACTGGCGACCCCAAAATTTTCCAACGTGGCATTGCCACCGACGGCTATCCTGCCATGAGCATCCACATTGTAAACATCTAGATCTTCAAAGACGAAGACGTTAAAGTCTTTAGCTGAACCTTTCAAACTGCCAGCTTCAGCAGGCATCGATAAACTAAGGGCTGCGGTAGCTCCTAAAATTGTACTGGCACTGGCAACGGCAATTTTCGTTAAAGTCTTTTTCATTTTTCCAGGGTTGAGCTGATTGAACGGTGGAAGTGATTAACTGCCCGTAAGTATTTGTTTTCATCATATTCGTCTTCCGGAATGCGTGGGTAAAGCTTGCGTAAAGATCAATCCGATTATTTATGAATTTTTTGTAAAGATGACTCCGTAGTTGCTTCAAAACTTATTTATAAAGTTTACGTAAAGAGTTCCCAGAATTTGATGAAGATTGGATGAAGAAACTGCTTTATGTAAAGAAATTACCATTCTGACATGGGACTGGCATTGCCGCATTACCTTGAGGGATCAGCTATGACAGTGATTATTCAATGATCGGCGACACTCCCTGTCAGTCCATGACTCAACATTGTATTCGTCGTCCTTATTGAGCGTTTGATGCTCACAGTTTTCATTATTTAAGATTCACTTTTTCCTCAAATATATTGACAAACAGACTTTTATTTGCTAAAAGAAAATTAAATACTGTTCACATCAAATCAATCGTCTTTGACTCGCTCTCTATATAATCTGTAGCGTTTTCATAGAGTATTCCAGGGAGCAAGTCATAGAGTATTTCAGGGAGCAAGATGCTCCCACTACCAATGACAAATGACAAATGACGAATAGCGTCACTCATCGCCAGGGTCAAAAATCACCTCAAATTCAGCCCCACGCATAAAGCGACGGAGTACACGTTTGTGATCTTCGGCGTCTTGACGATTGTAAAATCGGGCTACCGTATAGCGACGCGCATCATTCAATAAGCGGATAATCACCCAAGGACGGGTTAAGTCTATGGGTTTTTCAATATCCAGCTTACTGTTGAGCGTTTCTAACCGTTCCTGGTTGAGGGTATTACGCACTAATAACATCAGTTGTTTTCGGGCGGGCGTTTCCTGATTGGGTAGCACTGTCCAACCTGCTATCGGTGGGGGTAAATAGGTTAATGTATGAGACTCTTCAGCTTTAGTGATATTCCAAGCCAGACGGCGAGATTGTTTTTGACAGTGGTACCCCTGTTGTCTGAGAACTGAACAAAGACGTTCACCTTCCTTAGTTAGGCGCAACCAATCACTGTGCTTCATGGCAATTCTGAGAATAAATTAACTAGAGAATTTCTTTCCCATCCCTCAGGTAAACCAGAGAGATAGAGGTTTCGCTAGTTACCCTACGTAAGGTTTATTCCCGAAAACCTATTGCTATTGTTTTGACAAATAAATTAATTCATGGTAAGAATTTATCTTCAAAATTGTAGAGACGCGCCATGGCGCGTCTCTACAGGTTCAGGGGTGCTTGACGAATGACAAAGGACAAAAGACTACCGAACAATAATCGCCCAAAGACTTATCCCTAAAACTACTATCCCTAAATGTTGCATCAGGAGCGATCGCACAGGCTGACTGGCAATTTTCTGTGTCAGAACCATACTCAGCAGTACACCTGCAATCAGCGTCACTCCCTGTAAAAACGCAATTACCGCCGGATGCGCCACCCATATCGGTAATCCCTCACCACTTAACCCAAACGTGGCAAAGGTTACAGGCAAAATTCGCCCTGCTTCCGTCAACCCCAACCGTAAATGGTGCGCCAGATTCCCCGCCAACACCAAGGGTAAATATCCATACGCCAACTCAATCAGCGATCGCGGCTTGGGATTAGGTATCGTTAAGTTGAGCGTCTGAATCAGTCGGTAAGATAATTGAATTCCGCCATACGCCACTAACGGAATCAACGCCGGGAGACTCAAAACCGCCAACGAAAACCAAGCGTGTGTGCCAAATTGACTCAAATCTAGGTGTAAATTCAGTTGCTGATTTAACTCCGGTAAGCGATGCAAAAACACACCGCCTAACAACAACAACAATAACGCCACCTCATAACTGCGAGGAATATGAGTTGTCCACAACTCAATCCCTGGCGGACGCAAATTCACCTCCACAGAACGGTGTGGACAAGCTTTTAAACAAGTCATGCATAAAACACAATCCCGATTATCTTGTAACTGGGCGGGATGGGAATATAATGGACAGCCATTGGTTTCCATTCCTTCCCCTTTCTGGGGTCCACCCTTATAACATTGATAGGTGGTACATTCGGCTGAACAGGTTCCCTGCTGCGCCCGTAACTCCGTCATCGACAACTTGGCAAATAAACCATTCATCCCACCAATGGGACACAAATAGCGACACCAAAAGCGACGCTCGAAAATTGCCGAGAAAATCATCGCTCCCGCCGTAATTAATAAGAGTAAACAAGCGGAAAGATACGCCGTATTTTCTAAATCCCAGAGTTCTTCCCATAAGAAAATTAGGGCAAATAAGCCAAACAAAAACCAGCCGCCCCAGGTTTCCGCTAATTGTCGTGACCACGGTTTTAACTGACGCGGAAATAGCCACAAGGATAATTTCTGGGTCACTTCCCCGTAAATCATAAACGGACACACGGCACACCAGAGGCGTCCCACAAAGGGAAAGCCAATCAAGACGAGGGGCCACCACCATGCCCAAAAGAGATTTAAGGTAAAGTTTTCCTGGCGGGTTTGCGGACCGATAAAGCCCATGATTACGACTAGGGCAAACAAGCTTAAGGTAAATCCATAGTTAATGCGATCGGGCCACCAATCACTTCGTAAAAATCGCCGCAGTTGGGGATAGGTATTTAACAGATTAAAGCGGAATTGTTTTTTCTTACTCTGGGAGGGCCACAACAGTTCTTCCGTGAGTTCTTTGCCAGAGTCCGATTGAACCAGCGCCCGTTCCACTAAGTTTTTTAATTCCCTGAGATTACCGGGAAAATCATAGCCTTGTAACTGACGTAGGGCTTCGGGTGTAATCTTGGGTTTATTAATTCCTTTAGCGCGACATAAAAGACTAATATAATAGTTCATCTGGTCGCTAATATCTGTTTTTCTCACCCGCAGTGGCGGCACTTTTATCACTTGTCCAACTAGGGGACTAATCGTGGGGAGCGCCGTTTCGGTAATCATAATAATCCGGGCGCTGCACTCTTTCACCTGCGTCGATTGTTCTAGGGAACGGCGGACAGGTTGATACGTTCCAGTTTCTAATAGAGTTGCCAGTTGAGGCATTAAATCCTGGGGCAATTCATCCACATTATTGAGAATCAACGTTCCCGTGTTCAGGGAATCAATGAGTCCCGGTTTGCCCCCTTCCCGCCCAAACAGTTCCGCACCACTGGCTTGCACTTTACTACAATCGATTTTAATCACAGGTTCGCGGCGATAGGCTGAACCAAAGTGAATCAGCGCGGCGGTGTTGTCTTTTTCCAATCCGGGTTCACCGAAAATGAGTACAGATTGGCGAGTATCAGCGGCTTGTTTGATTTGTTGGCGGAGTCGTACCGCATAACGGCTTCTACCAATAATTCCCCGTTTGGCTTTGTTGACTAAATAGGGGCGCAGCGCCACCTGGCGTTCTTGTTCGACCTTAAGTTGAGACGACAGGTGTGCCAAATCTTGGGCAAGTTGGGGTGAGAAGGCTTGAGAAATTTCGGGATACTGGTGGATTAAGTCTCGGAATTGTTCGGCTGGGATGCGCCACAGGTGAGTGTCGCTGCGGGTGACGATAGTTCTCTGTGCGGATTGATTGAGAAGTAACTCCTGTAAATGAATCACGGCACCAGTAAGCCAACTGACGCCCCAAATCGAACCCAGTTGGTTGGTTCGGTAGCCTTCAATACGCCCCTGTTGCAGAATATAGAGATAGTCTACCGGGGTATCTTCGATAACCAGACGCTCCTGGGCATTTACCGCCAGCGCTTCCATCTGTGGCGCGATCGCCTGTAAAATTTCATCGGAGAGAATGCTAAAAGCGGTGCGTTCTCGCAGCCATGTCACTAGGTCGAGATAGGTCATCCTGTCCTCATCATCCAATTTAGTTTATAGTTTCTTTATAGATAATCAATGGAGCAATTTCCCTAACCAACGGCAAAACACGACCAAATGATTGAGCTGGCGAATCTCTGGGTTCCTCTCGCGCTTTTGGGGTTGATTATCCTAGCCGCGCTCTTTTTTAGTTGGGCAAGTTAGACAAGGTGTAAGTAGGTGGGGACAATTAAAGTTAACGGTAGGGATAGTCATTCGTCATACTCGAACAGCTCCCAGCAAGCTACGTCATTCGTCCTTGTCTGCCCCATCTCCCCCAGCTTCCCTAGCTTCCCCAGCTCCCTCTGCTTCCCCAGCTCCCCCAGCTCCCCCAGCTCCCTCTGCTTCCGTACCCTATTGTCATCCACCATCCCATTATCTCTGGGATAGGTAAAATATGCATCAGTGATTTTAGCCCCCTTGTTATCTATGAGCGGACATCTGCCGCCGATTAGTGATTTACGCGCTCGCCATACCGGCTGGGATAAACCAACGCCAGAACATCTTAAGGATATTGGCACGATTGAGTTTTTCTGGCGAAACCTGTTTGAGGCAATTTTCCATCCAGAGCAAGGCAACTGGCAATATCATTGGCAGCAGCTCTACAATCTGATTTTGGAGCGATGCCCCGACAATGATGAACGCCGCACGACTATTTTCTACCTAGAGACGGTCAAAAACTGCTTGAAGATAGAGGGAGACTGGAAAAAATATTGGAAACGGATACTGATTTATATGGAAAATGCCAGAGATTGGGCGAGGAAATCGGTTATCCGAGGATGAGCCTGATTCCGGAACGAGTGGGATGATTGATACACCCGTTATAGGAGATGAGGAAGATGTTAACGAAGCGGGACAAAGTTGGGAAGATGAGAGAGTTGTGAGTTAACCAGCAAAGCATCCTGATCCACACCAGTAAATCCTGAACAAAGGAAAACAAAGGAATAGAGGAGCCGATCAGGATGCCTGAATATCAGTGGAAATTAACGATTATAGAGCGTAACTTGCTGTTATCGAATTGGATGAACCTAATTCCAGAAGCCCAAGAGCGTATGCTAGAAGAGGCGGACGAGTTGATGCCAATGTTACCATTCTCGGATAGGCGGCGGTTACTGGCGTCTTTGGAAACACTTCAGCATCATACCCAAGCCGAGTTACATCAGAAGATTCAGCAGATTTTAGGGAGTCAGATGGAGTTACATGCCGCATAGGTAGGGTTTAGTCCAGCCCTATCCGTGTCAACTTAAGCCACAACCCTTGCCAATTAGGGTTTCGAGCCGTTCAACACAAACTAATCGTGTTGCTTCTCCCTAAGCTATTACAGGAGAAAGAGCAATCCGCAAGAGCATTCTCTTACTTCCCCTGCTTCCCCCGCTTCCCCTGCTCCCCCTGCTTCCCCTGCTTTTAGCGCTTAAGTTGACACCAATGAATGATCCAGCCCTCACCCCCAACCCCCTCTCCATCCCCCCTTATCCCCCTTGGAGACTGTTTGATGTTTGAACAACAACCCGAAGGATTACGGCAGAAAGTCAAATTCTTGGCAACAGAAGCGCTAAACAAATCCGATCCCTCTGGATGGTTTGATCGCTTATATTCCCAAGCCAATTGTGATCCCAATCAAGTACCGTGGGCGCGTTTGAAACCCCATCCCTATTTCCAAGATTGGCTAAATAAAAATAAGCCCCAAGGGAATCATCGCTCGGCTTTAGTTATTGGCTGTGGATTGGGTGATGATGCGGAAGCATTGGCTAGAGTGGGTTTCAACGTGACAGCCTTTGATATTTCTCCAACCGCGATCGCCTGGTGTCAGCAACGATTTCCCAATTCTCCAGTTAGCTATGTTGTCGCTGATTTGTTCGCGCTAGATCCAGCTTGGCGTCATCAGTTTGACTTGGTATTAGAATGCCGGAATATCCAAGCGTTACCCTTAAATGTACGATCAACTGTGATTGATGCGATCGCGGCTTTGGTGGCTATAGAGGGAATCCTGTTATTAATCACGCGATTTCGCCAGACAGAGGCTGAACCTGATGGTCCACCTTGGGCGCTTTCTAATCAGGAACTTGCCCAATTTCAGGACTTGAGATTAGAGGAAGTTCGCCGGGATAGCTTTATTGAAGCTGAGAATCCTTCTGTACAACAGCTTCGGATTGAATATAGGAGAGCAAGACAGTGAGCCGACTGATACCAAGTTGCGTTCAAAGATAGCAGATAGAGTAGATGGGGTGAGGGGGTGAGAGGGAGATAGGGAGATAGGCAGAAAAAGAAAGTTCCATAGACCGCAAAGCAGTTGAAGAAGCACCGGATGCACTGTAAGACTTATAAGGGCATACCATTGTATCCTGAGTGAGCAGACCACAGTGCAGTTTTTGACCCTAGGTATTTTTTCGATCAGTGTCCTTTGGCTGATTAGCGGTGCAATTTTCTTCACCCTGCGGATGAAATTTATTAACATCCGGGGGTTTTGGCATGCGATTGAGGTGTTACGGGGAAAGTACGATGATCCGACTGAAGCTGGGGAGGTGTCTCATTTTCAAGCCCTGGCAACGGCGCTTTCGGCTACCGTGGGATTGGGTAATATTGCCGGAGTCGCGATCGCAATCAGTTTAGGGGGTCCGGGTGCGACGGTGTGGATGACGCTGGGGGGACTGTTTGGGATGACAAGTAAGTTTGTTGAATGTACCCTGGGTCAGAAATATCGCGTGATTAAACCCGATGGTACCGTGGCTGGGGGTCCAATGTACTATTTGTCGGCGGGTTTGGCGGAAATGGGACATCAGAATTTGGGGAAGGTGTTAGCCGTTATCTTCTCTATTCTGGGTATTGGCGGTGCATTTGGCGGCGCAAGTATGTTTCAGGCGAACCAATCGTATGCAGCGATCACCACCGTTGTACCCTGGTTTGTGGGGCGCAGTTGGCTTTATGGCTTAATTCTGATTAGTTTAGTCGGTTTAGTTATTATTGGTGGGATTAAACGGATTGGTCAAGTGGCGGGTGCGATTGTCCCGGCGATGTGTGTGATTTACTTTGTGGCGGCGCTGTGGATTCTGGTGACGAATTTTATGGATATTCCCGCCGCGATGCTGACGATTCTTAACGGCGCATTATCTCCAGAGGCGGTGGAGGGGGGAGTGTTTGGCGTGATGATTCAGGGATTAAGGCGTTCGGCATTTTCTAATGAAGCGGGAGTGGGTTCAGCCGCGATCGCCCATTCTGCGGCTAGAAGCCAAGAACCTGTCCGGGAGGGGATTGTCGCCCTCTTGGAACCGTTTATTGATACGGTGGTGATCTGTAATATGACAGCGTTGGTGATTGTGATTACAGGCGTCTATCGCAATCCCGAATTTGCCCAACTCAGTGGCGCGGAAGTCACCTCAGCCGCCTTTGGGACAGCGATTTCCTGGTTTCCTCTGCTGCTAGCGATCGCGATTTTCTTTTTTGCTTTCTCGACGATGATTTCCTGGAGTTATTACGGCGAACGCTGTTGGGATTATTTGTTTGGACAGAATAATTTAATTCTCTATAAGGTGTTGTTTATCCTGGCGGTTTTTACGGGGGCGGTTTTAAGTTCCGGTGTGGTGATTAATTTTAGCGATGGGATGTTAATCGCTATGTCGTTTCCCAATTTACTCGGCGCTTATTTTTTATCGGGTCAAGTTGCTGGGGATTTAGATAAATATATGCGGCGATTAAATAAAGGATTAGTTACGGCGCAATAAGTGTTGATTGTTCATGGTTTATTGTTCTTAAAAACAAGGGCGGGTTTTGTTTTTAAGTTATTGGTGAAGGCTCTCCCGTACATAAGGTGATAAATTTTCCGGCTACCAACCTAAGGCGGGACAAGATGAAGAAAAAAGTTGAGGAGGGGTTGCGGACAATGTTCGCGTTATATCATCGCGAACAAACATCCCAGAAAGAAAGCTGGCGCATCCATCAAGATCGAGAAAGTATAAAATTGTTGATGAGATCGGCTTTTTCTGCCCCTTTAGCCTATCTTGAGTGACCCAAGCCTAGCATCATCTAAACTTGGTCTTTGGGATAGCTGATCAACTAACTGTTGTGTCGGATATTGTTTTCTTGGCTTTCATGGAACAAGTCAGCAATACTGGGGCATCCTAAATCGCTGAGAGCCAGCTTGACTATCGCTTTAGCTCGGTCGCTAACTAAATATTTGACCTTCATGCCCAAGTCTTGTAAGATTTTTTGAGCCGAAAGCTGCCAAGTCCTGTATTGGCGATTTTCGGTTAACTCTTCAACCATTATATAGCCGGAAGGTAAATCTAGCATCACCAGAACAACTTGGTCAAAAAACTTTTCATCGGCAGCGGCACAAATCTCAACTTGCCGACCCGATTGTACAGATTGAGATTGAACATGTAATTGATACTCAATAATTTTTTCTTCTAGGCGGGTTCTTAATCGGCGTAAAGCACTTGGAGATACAGCAATATGTTTTTGAAGACGCAGCAAATGAAAAAATTCCGACAATCTCTCACAACCGATGCCCCCTTCAAGACTAAAGACAAACACCGCCGCAAATACTAATAGACGCAACCATTGCTGTCCAGCTTCAGTTTCCCACAATTGAGATTCCGGATGTTGATTCCTTCTTTTAATTCTATGATACAATCGATGCACGCTACTAATCGAACAGTTGAGTAGCAGCCGCCAGACTCCAACATCTCGGAGCTGCCGGAAGCGCTGCCCATGTTAATGGGGTTATCCAGGTCGTCAGAAGAGTTCAAATCGATGAATTAACCAAAGCCATTGATTCTTTAAAAGACAGTTGGTCAGACTTATATCCAGACACTAAGTAGTCTTCGCCAACCCAAAAACCAACAACAACACTTATCGTAAGCATTGGGGTAGCCCATTGGTGAGACCGGGGTATTTGTTCGCGATGATATAACGCGAACATTGTCCGCAACCCCCCTCCGCTTTTTTCTTCATCTTGTCCCGCCTTAGGTTGGTAGCCTCAAAGGTTATCATTAAGAAAAAATCAGCAAAAAAGACTTATACTTACTTAACAGTTAAATAACTAATTAGTCCATCGGTTATTTTTCTCCGACTTATTCAGCAAGCCCTAAGTAGGGCTTGCTGCATAAGTGTGTAAGGTAGACAAGATTTGGGTTTCCAGCCATTTTTCGACCCAACAAGTGCAAGGTTTTTACACTATAACCGTCTTGCATCCTGGAATTTTCGCCGACAACAGCACCAAATTTTACCTCGACAGAGGGTTAAAACCATTGCCCATTGCCCATTGCCTATTCCCTATTGCCTCTCCCCACCACAAGACTTATTCAGCAGCCCCTACTTAGGGCTTGCTGCACTGTTCCCTGTTCCCTCTCCTCACCACTTATTCAGCAGATCCTACTTAAGCTTATTGGTTGGGTTGCCTAACTGAATAAAAGGCTAAGGTTCCCTTACTACAAACCCAATTTAAGCGGTCACTTTTTGCTTAGACCAGACGCCATTTTCATCTTCTTCATACTGCTGATGAATGGTTTCCCATGCGGCTTGTTCTGCCTGGATCGGGTCTTGATTCTCATCGTACACGCTATTGTAGCGCTCGATAAATGTTTTCTGAGCCGCTTCAGACAGATGCGATCGCACTTCGGGAGATAAATCGCTGGGATCACTGCATTTACCGGGACAGGGACGAGGTAGGGTCATATCGCTGGTATGGATTTCTTCCCCACCTGCATTTTGCATTAAGAGTTGGTATTCGCCAGATTTTCCGGCGGGAACTTCTACCATCACCAGAAATTCACCCGCTTGCAGTCGGGTTTGGTAAATTGCTGCTTTTTCTTCTGACATTCCTAACGCCGCCAGCACCGAGACTAAACCTGCACCAGCACCACCTGCTAACGCACCACTGGCTGCACCTAAGAGTACAGCACTCAGGGGACCGGCTGACACCACAGGACCGACAAAGGGAATGAATAAAACACCTACCCCGGTCAACAGACTTAAGAAGGAACCAAATAACGATCCAAAAATTGCCCCGGTTCTGAGTCCGCCTAAAATAACATCTTTTTTACTGATAAATCCAGCAATTCGGCTTTGAGATTGAAAATTCTTACCCATCACCGAGATATGATCTGAGGGAACGTCGCGATCGACCAGGCGTCGGACTACGGTATCGACTTGATCTTGCTCCTTAAATACCGCAGAAATCGTGCGTTCGGCTCTATAATCATCAGCCATGTAAACCCTCCTATGTGTTTTCCTAATTGGTTTTGCTAAACTACAAGGTTAGGGAATCTACCCCGCCTCTTTCATCGTTCTTAGGGTGGATCATGGCAGAAGAAAATCCACGGCGATTAAAATCGCTACTACACAAACCAAGTCCGCCTACGTGGACTGAATTATAACGGGGGTGGGGAACCCGGATTTAGTATTAAGCTGAGGTGCATTTGAATTAGGTATTACCCGTTCCCTGTTTCCTGTTCCCTGTTCCCTTTAATAAAATTGCTGAATTCATTTCACCTTAAATTAATCGCCTGTCTGCTGATGCTAATCGATCATCTGGGACGGGTATTTTTCCCAGAAGCAACGATTATGGTTGCACTCGGACGCTTGAGCTTTCCTCTATTTGCTTGGCTAGCGGCACAAGGGGAAAACTATACCTCAAATATTTGGAACTATGTCTTTAGGTTAATCCTACTGGGAGTTATTTCGCAACCGATTTATTCTCATGTTTATTCCTTAATTTTCTCAGCAACGCCTCCCCTGAATATTTTGTTCGTGCTGGCGGCTGGCGTGACCACGATTCGACTCTCGAAGCAGGTTAATAACGGTCTGCTGAAGGGGGCGATCGTTTTATTGTTTACCACGATTGCCATAGTCGCTCGTTTCGAGGCAGGATTTTTTACATTGCCACTGGTTTATATAATGTCACAGTTTCATCCCGGACAGTTGAATTTTAAATGGTGGCTGGTTTATATAGTTCCGCATATCCTTTATGTCGCCCTTGGGGGGAGTGTTGTTGAATTGGCTGGAATTATTGCGCCCGTATTTATTTACCTCCATAATGGGGAAGCAGGAATAAAAACGCGATGGTTTTACTTGTTTTATCCGGTTCATCTGGGCGTAATAGCTGGAATTAAATGGTTTTTAACGATGTATTGAATTGATTAAGACGAATGATGGGTTTTGTTGTTCAGTTATGGATAACAAGTCGTGTTAGTTCCTAAACCATTGGTGTCAACTTAAGCGGAAAAGTTTTTCCCTGTCAGAGTTTGAATCTCGTTGACTTAATCTTAACCCCCCTTAATCCCCCCTTGCTAAGGGGGGAAATGTTCCCTCCCCTTGGCAAGGGGAGGGTTAGGGAGGGGTCAGCTCAAGGTATTGCTTTCTTTTTGTAGCTTAAGTTGACACAGATGTTTCTAAACCCGCCCCTACAGGCGTGACACGGCTAAAATTGTGGGTTCATTTTTATGATGGAATCGGGCGCACGTCGGGAAAGGGCGCACGTCAGTGCGCCCCTACGGTTTCCGGATGGAATTTTAATCCATAAAATTAGGTGTGTCATGTCCCTACCGGGGCTAAATTTACGCCTCAAAATCAATTTTTGTCCCCGTATATTCCGGAACCCAACCCTCTGTCGTTGTGAAATAGCGCACCGCTTTCACCCGTCGAGATGGCGTTAAATGAAACCAATGTTCTGTATTCGCCGGGACATTAATATATTCTTCCGGCTGCACCGTTAATTCAACTTGAGAACCATCGGGACGCACAAAACCAAACACCCCTTCACCTGCGACAATGTAGCGCACTTCGTCATCGGTGTGGTAATGACAACGGTCAAATTTTGATAGCATTGTGTCCAGATTAGGGACATCGGGATGCAGCACAATTAAATCGCGAGACTGATAACCTGCGGTTTGTTTCAGGTGTTCAAAATAGTTATCTAACGCTTGTAGGATTTGTTCCTTTTCTTCATCAGTTAAAGAGTCTTGCGCCAACAGGCGGCGAATCTCTGGATTATCGCCAACTGACCAATGATTGAGTTTGACATTCAGGGCGGCTAATTCCTGGGTAATGTCGTTGAGTTGGGTGTAGGTTGTTCCGTCTTGAAGTTGTAAGATTGCCATAACGTAGTTCTCCTTGTTCGTTCGTAGTCGGGGCTTTAGCCCTTGATCCGATGATGTTTCTGTGCCTAAGTTTAATCTATCAAATTCAGGACTTACGCAGGGCAAAGGTGCGTTACGCTTCGCTAACGCACCCTACGGATAACGTTAATCGGTGTCATCTTGAATCAACGCTTGAAATCGCGGATCTTGACGAATGTTATCCAATTCAGCATCTGTTTTTGCCATCTCTCGGTATTTATCAGGATTTAGCGTGATGGCTTGTTGTAGGTTTTCTAAGGCTAGGTCAATTTGGTTTTGCAATGCCAAATAGCAAGCTTTGTTGTAAAATGCATTAGCGGAATCTGGTTTAATTTCTAGGGCTTTATTACAGGAAATTATGGCTTCTTCCAATTGTCCTAACTTAGACAGGGCAAAACCTCGGTTGTACCAGGCTTGATGGTCATCAGGTTTAAATTGTAAGGCTTTATCAAAGCTAGCGATCGCTTCCTCTAATCTTCCTAACTTAGATAGGATATTAACCCAGTTTTTCCAGGCTTGATGGTCATCAGGTTTAAATTGTAAGGCATGATCGTAGCTAGCGATCGCTTCCACAAATCTTCCTAACTTCCTCAGGGCAATACTCCGGTTATCCCAGGCTTGATGTAAATCAGGTTTAAATTGTAAGGCTTGATCGTAGCTAGTGATCGCTTCCGCAAATCTTCCTAAATTAAATAGGGCAATACCCTGGTTGTTCCAGGCTTGATAGTCATCGGGTTTAAATTGTAAGGCTTGATCGTAGCTAGTGATCGCTTCCGCAAATCTTCCTAACTTAGATAGGACATTACCCCGGTTTTTCCATACTTGATGGTAATCAGGTTTAAATTGTAAGGCATGATCGTAGCTAGCGATTGCTTCCTCAAATTTTCCTAACTTAGATAGGACAATACCCCGGTTGAACCAGGCTTCATGTTTATCAGGTTTAAATTGTAAGGCTTGATCGTAGCTAGCGATCGCTTCCTCAAATTTTCCTAACTCATCTAGGGCATTACCCCGGTTGTTCCAGGCGTTGTCAGAATCAGGTTTAAATTGTATGGCATTATCGTAGCTAGCGATCGCTTCCTCAAATTGTCCTAACTTTTTTAGGACAATACCCCGGTAGTTCCAGGCGCTGTAAGAATCAGGGGCAATGTCTAAAGCTTTGTCCCAGCAAACAATTGCATCAACTAAATCCCCAGCTTCATATTGCTGATTGCCTTGCTTCAACCAAAACTCATCTTCCCCTTGAGATAATTCTGCTAAAGCCAACTCGCCTTGACTCTCTAATTTAAATAAGCCAGAACGCCAGTCAAAGAAGTCGGGGGCGCGGCGGTTGAAATAGGTGAGGGCAAATTTGGGTAAGAGAAAAACGAAACAGATATTAAAATGGTCGCGGAATGATTCTCGCTGTAGGTTCAGATGACCTAATAAACGTGGCACAGAAAACAATGAATAGTTGTGGCGTTCTGTATTATCTTTGATTGCCTTTTCATAGTCATAAATCGAATGTTCTAACCCTTGGATAAATAAGATATCGATACTATCCCGATTCTGTAATTTGGCAATTTCGGTATAGAGATTCTCAATCGGTTCGGTGAGACGTAAAACCTGGATGCTTTTTTGCGGTAAATCCTGCTTGACATCCTTAATTAATTTCTCGCCTTTGGCGGGAGTACAATCAACAAATAGCAAACCAAATCCTTCTGTCCAACTCAAAGAACGCCGCAGGGCTTCATATTCGTCCTCGGCGTCGCCCTTATCGTCTTCATCCCATTCGGTCAGGTTTCGGATCATTGCTGTGATGCTGATGTATTCTGTTCAGAAACCGTAGGGGCGCACCGACGTGCGCCCTAATCCTAACACCGACGTGCGCTCGGTTTAGTTGTCAAGTTTATGCCTCTATTTTACCAATATATCAGGTGGGCATTGCCCACCCTACTGGCTGACTTTGGTCTCCCCCTTTTTAAGGGGGACGGAAGGGGGATCTGGGGGCTAGGGTTGCAAGGTTAAATTAATACAGATGAATGTCTGCTCTGCAATACGATGATAGGCTAAGGTTCCCTTACTACAAACTACAAACTACAACAGTTGATTCAATGCGGATTGAAAACGCTCAATCCCATAAATTAAGGGATGGACATCATGCCACACTTTAATTTCTCCGCCTTCATCTAAATATCGATATTCTAAAATACAGCGATTAAATAACAGTTTGCGATATTCATCTTGATTTGGCATCTGTTTGGTTTTGGCAACCTGTGCCAACATCATCCATTCCGGTTCATTCACCGCTGTGCGATAGGTTTCCCGTAACTCCGTAATTGCCCGACGCACGGCTTTTTTTGCGATGGGTAAACGAGGACTGCGTTGTAAACTGGTTTTCATTAATAGCATCAAGTTTCGCACATGACCGCCACTAATTAAACAGAGTTGTTCGACGGTATTGGTATCCTCAAATACTTGTTCTAGGGTTAAATCCTGGACACTATGACGAATGCGTTTATCAATTAATTCCTTTAACTTATCAATTCCTTTGGTATAGGGTTCGCCTGTGGGTTGGCGTACCATGATCATCGGTAAAACTTGGGCTTTACTGTACCGATCTTCTAACACAGTGCCTCGATCGGAATACACCATGGAAATCGGCACAGTATAAATGGTGTGACAGTTTAATTTACTCAGTTGTTCACAACGGTCAATAAAAATCTCATCATGATTACTGCGTTTCCCATTGGGTTCATATATCGGCACAATCCGATCCAAGTTATCGGCAATTACGACTAATTCAGAACAACCCCAAGGTAAATTGTGTTTGGCATCAGTGATAAACTCATTTAATGCCTCAATCAAGGATACCGTATTCGCATCCACCTGTTCGCGAATCTTTTGCCGGGTACTGGGAACGGCTCTTAAATTGGCAGTTAATTTGGCAAACTGTAACATCTGAGTTTCCAGGTTCAAACTCTCAAATGTCACCTCAGTTAGCGCCAACTCTTTTAACGAATCCCAGCGATATTTCAGCCAATTTAATAACGGGTCAGGTTTAGCATTATCTTTCAACGCTTCTAATAACCGCCGCGTACACGCCAGTAAAATATCCGTATATTGGGCATCTTCTGGGTCAATATCCTCATCATCGGCGGCAAAGTACACGACATAATACTTCTGCTCTTCTAAGTCAGCTTTCAGCCGCAGTAATTCCGTTGATTTTCCCGCCCCGCGATGTCCCGCATAGAGATTACAAGTGACTCTATCTGATAATAAAATCGATCGCCCTAATTCAATTAAAATATCACAATCGCCCCGCACTTCTTCACAATCTACGTAAGTTGGATCACCGGGGGGTAAGGGGCGAAAGGGGTCAAAGGCATTAAAAATTCGTTTTAATATCTGGAAATCGTTCATGGTTGGTCATTTGTCTTATGTCATTGATGCCGTTCGTCTAACTTATCACGGATTAATTTGCTTCAACACATCGCGAATAAATTGACTATATTGGTCTTTCATCGGCAGATTTAACTCCTGTCGAATCCGTTTTCTGGTGGCTTGGGTTGTCTCACCTGTCAGGGGATTCAATCCGGGCTTTTGGTAGGATTCCCAATACAATCCTACCCCTCGTTTATGCCAGTTGGGTAGATGATTAAAATTAATCCCATGTTGGAATAATAATTCATTCTTATCCGCCACCGATAACCGTTCTAACTGGGATGTGGCTTGTCGGGCAGTTTTGCCATCATTCCGCAAACACCAATAACTATGAGAGTTTAAGGCATTTCTGTGGGCATCTTCTTGTCGCCAACGGAAATAATCAACCACTATTTCAATTGTCGGTAATTGAGAAATGCGACAATCAAAACATGCCACTGTCCCCAATATCAATGAAAATTTCGCACTGGCTTCTCCAGCTAATACGGAGTTCAGCTTGCGTAATTTGCGATTAAAGGCAGACTCAGCACCATCAAAAAGCAGTGATATTTCGTCACTTTGAGTATACCCATAGATAACCTTTAACCCACAATTCATCAGATGTTCTACGGTGAGAATCATCGCATCTCGAAACCGTTGATCAAAGGGGGCTTTAAATGGATGCACGTCTCGCGTTAATCGAGTAAACCCGCGCCCATCTAACCGTGCTATCATATATAATCCCGGCAAAACGCAGTGATCATGGGCTGTTTCATAAACCCGCATTTTGGCATCCAGTTCATCGAATTTCATTGGTATTTTAATAGGAATATGTCAAGACGTGCGTTTGTAGCGTCTGGGAGTAATAGTTCCCCTTCTCCCCTCGGTGGGAGAAGGGGTTAGGGGATGAGGGGGAAGTGACAAAAGGATTACGGTTTAATTAAATTCCGCTCAAATTTCCGATAACGGGCAATCCGTTTCGCCCGATCTAATGGGGGATATAAAATTAACGTAGCTAAAGGAAAACCTGTGCCTAAAATTGCCCCCAAAACCATCCCATTAACTACCCCTAACTTTAAAGCCATTCCTAAACTAATTCCCAAGGCGGCGGATAAGACAGAAACCCCAAACGCCAACCCTTGACTAAACCCCCGTTGTACACAACTTTGAGCCACACCTTCCCCTTCAAACGCCGCCATAAATACCACTGCATCCACCGCTGCAAATGCCGCAATTGCCATATCTGTCGCCCGGAATTGAGCGCCAAATCGAGCCACAACTATCGCTGCGACACCTGCGAAAAAAACAGCCGCTACGGTATCTAACGCTTTCACCTTAACCCCAAACCGCGATCGCACCTTCGCCATCCCCTGACTAATCCACCCCGACGTAATCGCCGCCACAAGTCCCAATCCCGCCACTAACACCGAAATGAAAATCGCGATCGCAACACCAACTGTGCCACTATGACGTACAATACCATCCCATGCCATTGTTTCCACCCAGGTTGCAGCAGCGGCAAAGAAAATCAGTAGTCCAACTGAAAAATAGGGCAATTTCTTCGCCGGAATCGGTACGGGGGCTGTCTTCACGTTTAGGGTTAAGCTTTGGGTTTCTGGATGGGAATTACTATGAATTAATATCTCCCGTTCATAAAGCTTATTCGCCATCAGCTTGCGCGTATCTACGGTGATTTTGCACAGCACTTGATTGCTGACAAAATGAGTTTGCTCAAAGTAAATCCATTCATGGAAATCAGGGGTATGGGGCGGATCACTCAAATGAGGAGCGATTTGCCAACGGCTTTCTAATACCGTATCGGGAACGGAGTTCGTCAAAATAACCTTTTTGGTTATCTTTTCCCCCAATTTTTTCGCCGTAAACTCCAAACACGGGACATTGAGATTTACCTCTGGCACTCGAATCACATAAATCGGATTCAGCGCTTCTAACGCCGTTGCCGCATCCAGAAAACGGTCTTTTGGTTTCAGTTCCACCAGAGTTTGCAGCCATTCAATCCACCGCAAACTCAACCGAGGAACCCGATGTTTAAAATTAATCCGATAGTCTTCATCAATTAACTGACTAATATCAGTTGAAGCAATACCCGTAAGCAAACAAATCAGCGTTGCGCCTAAGCCATACAGATCCGAGGCTTCACTCACTTGTTGATTAAACAGCAGTTCCGGCGCGATGAACCCAATTGTTCCCTTCGCCACACTACTCATGGCAATTTCACTCCCGCCAATATGCGCCAAGCCAAAATCAACCAGGTAGACATTCAACTCATCATCAACTAGGATATTTTCCGGTTTAATATCCCGATGACTAATTGGCGGAATGCGATTTTGTAAATAAACGAGAATATTGAGTAAGGAAACTGCAATTTGCTTAATCTCAGCCGGATCAAAACTACGCCGCACGGCTAAAGACGCGGCTTTTTTATAATCCTGGACTAAACAAAACCCCGTTTCAGTTTGAAATGAATCCAAATAACGGGGAATTCCTGGATGATTCAAGCCACGTAACACTTGAATTTCCCGTTCGATGGCGTCATAATCTGACCAATGTGCCTCACTTTGGGCAAACTGAAACTGTTTAATCACAACAGGTTCTTTCAGCGTTCCCTCTGACGTCAGGGGCGGAATTGGCACCGCTAGGTAGGTGACTCTCCCACCGGCGCGATTATGACCTAATTCTCGAACAACCCTGAAACCGTGGCTGGATAAGTCTGGAAAATTACTCATGAGGTAAGTCAAACGTCAAACGTTAGCTAGAGACGTGCCATGGCACATCTGTCAAATTCAGATCTCCCTCTTCCCTTATAGATCCCCCTTGCCTTTCTCTTCAAAAGGTGAAAGCTAAAGAAGGGTTCGTTGTTGTTTGACAGGGAAGCCAGAGGAGGCTTCGCTTTTTGACACAGGGAAGCCAGATGTTGCTTATGCTTTTTATTCTCCGGGAACTAGGGGGGATCAGTCTTATCCAAGCAGTATTGACACCAATTTTTGTTATAGGCACGAATAAGATGTACGGTGTCTAGATGCTTACCTGGTATTGTATCGCGTCGTTATGGGAGCAGAGGGAGCAATGTAGAGACGTGCCATGGCACGTCTGGGAGCTGGGGGAGCAATGGTACATTTTTCCTGACTTCTCCAATAACCAACGCTACAGTGAAAAGAATATCGGCGAGTTTGAGAGTACATCCTGCTATGACTTATACGACTTCTGCTCAGACGTGGGATTTTAACGTTCCTACACCCTATCCCAGTCAAGATACAGACTTACTCAAGCAACTGCCTTTTGTACCAGGGTTAAAAGAACTGTTAATGTTGCGTCAGGTTCATGCTCTTGAACATGCAACGGTTTGGGTTCTGGCTGATTTAGCCAATGCCAACTATACGTCACGCCCTAGTCGCAGTCCTGCGGGTACAGCTACCACCGTGCATGAGATGGATAATGATACTTTAGGGGGTTTATCCACTGATCAAGGATTTTACCTGTATGGTGAGGTGAATTTATCGGACTTGAGACGTGCGGTTCCTCTGGCATTGAATCGTCTCACCCAAGGGGAATGGAATTTAGCGGTACATCCTCGTTGCGGTACAAATCTCTCCGTTGGCATGATGTTAACGGCTGGATTCGCCCTAGGCGCTCATCTTCTCCTACCCCGTGGTCCGATTGAGCAACTGATTGGTTTAGGTCTAGCCACCGCTACAGCCACCCAACTTACCCCTGACATTGGTATCTTGGCTCAACGCTACCTCACCACGGCGATTCCTTTTAATCTGGCTGTTGAGGATATTAGCGATACCTCCGATATCTGGGGACGACCTGCTTATTTCGTACAGGTGCGATGGCGGGATTAGGCTCAAAAGGGTGTGGGGTGTAGGGTATGGGGTGTAGGGTATGGGGTGTGGGGAAACAGAAGCAGGTCATATAAACTTCCCCAGCTTCCCCAGCTTCCCCCGCTTCCCCAGCTTCCCCAGCTTCCCCAGCTTCCCCCGCTTCCCCATCTCCCCCAGCTTTCGCCCCCCATCATCTGCCCTATCCCCCTCTATATCTGGAAACAAGGGGTTTCTTAACCCATCTTTGTAATAAAACTTAAAATAAATAGTAAGCAGACACCCCTCATCCAGTAGTACGCTGTAAAACTAGATTCGTAAGGGAAAAACCGATATGGCAGAAGAAGTAACACGCGGCGCAAAAGTTCGGATTAAACGCAAAGAATCCTATTGGTATAACGATGTCGGAACGGTAGCAACCGTAGACAAGAGCGGCATTATCTATCCTGTCATCGTCCGTTTCGATAAAGTCAACTATTCCGGCATCAATACCAATAACTTTGCGGAAAGCGAACTGGTAGTCGTGGCACCAGGGAAGAAGAAGAAGAAGTAACGGAACGGAATCACCCGAAGCCGTGCCTGAATTGCCGGAAGTGGAAACAATTCGTCTGGGTCTCAAGCAAATTACTTGTACCCAGGCTATTCAGGGTGGGGATGTGTTGCTCCCGCGCACCATCGCCTACCCTGTTTCTGTGGCGGCGTTTTGGCAGGGTGTGAAGCAGACGAGAATTAGCGATTGGCATCGACGGGGTAAATATCTACTTGCCCAACTTAGCCACTCTGAGGATGGGGATGCTGGCTGGTTAGGGGTACATTTGCGGATGAGTGGGCAACTCTTATGGATTCAGCAAACGGAACCCTTACAGAAGCATACGCGAGTGCGCTTGTTTTTTCCTCAAGGACAGGAATTGCGCTTTGTGGATCAACGCACTTTTGGTCGGATGTGGTGGGTGCCGCCTGGGGAAGAATGTGACAGCATTATCACGGGATTGCAAAATTTAGGACCTGAACCCTTCTCAGATGCCTTCTCCCCAGAGTATTTGACTCAGAAGCTGAAAAAATCTCAGCGTTCCATTAAAACCGCCCTCCTCGACCAATCCCTGGTTGCAGGTGTGGGGAATATCTACGCTGATGAAGCCTTATTCGTGAGTGGGATTCATCCTCAAACCGTTTGCGCCCGATTAAGTGTAGACCAAATTGAACGGCTGCACCAAGGGATTATTCAAGTCTTAAAAGCGGGGATTGAGGCGGGTGGTACAACCTTCAGCAGCTTCCTCAATGTCCAGGGCGTCAATGGCAATTACAGTGGAGTCGCTTGGGTCTATGGTCGCACAGGACAGCCTTGTCGCGTCTGTGAGACCCCAATTGAGCGGATTAAGTTGTCCGGGCGTTCATCTCATTTTTGCCCGCGCTGTCAGTCACCAACGACCAAGGCGTAAGGTTTCAGTTCCGGTTTGACACTCTGCGCTCTTTCATAGACGCAGATTCTAGCATCGCTAAGACCAAAGCCTTAAACGAATGGGTGCTGTCAAGGCACCTCTAGTAACTTCACTCAGATCTAAACTGAGTTTTGCCTTTACTTTGCGAAGAATATT